>CABUJH010000001.1 GCA_902491895.1 uncultured Collinsella sp.
TCCGCACATGTGCGGATGAATGTGGGAGGTGTTCGGATGAAGTTGATAATCAAGGGCCAGTTGTGCCTGGCTTTTGGAGCGGCATTGCTGATTGTTCAAAATGTCATTCGTGGGTAGAATAGTGTCGACGGCAGCCCAAGTTCTGGAAAGCTGGGCAGCGCCGTTGTTTGCATTAGGGGGTCAACGCCTTAGCGGCGGCGACCCCTTCTGTTGCGCTTCGAACGCTGCTTGAGTGCCTCGGAAAGGCCGACAAGTGCCGTGAAGAACGAGACCAAAGCGGTCAGAAGTCTCACGAAATCAATCAAATCGGTCATGGGCATCACCTCCCATCAGATGGAGGGCGCTGCCCGACACATGGAGCTGCCGTCAACGATACCGATTCTATCAAAACTTAGTTATATATACGAATATATGTTCGCATGCCAAAGGTGCAGGGTTCTCGTGAAAAAGGGGCTGTCCCTTTGTCACATTATTCGATGACGGTGCGGGAATTTTGCTTGTGCATGGTGGCGAGCATGTGTTTGGGGACGGCGTGGACCATGCAGCTGCCGATGGTCGCGCTCGCGGCGGCCTTGGCGGCATCGCTTGCGTTTTTGGTCGCGTAGCTGTGGCGGAAGCGTTTGAGCATGGCAATGTCGTTGCCGCCGTCGCCGTAGACCGCGACCTCGTCCTCGGCAATACCGTAATAGCCCGCCAGCCACGCCACGCTCTCGCCCTTGTTGCACGCCACGTCCGTGATCTCGAACATCACCGGATCGAACGGCGCGTTGACCACGCGGTCCGATCGCTCAGCCAAATATGCCTTAAGGTCGCGCTCCAGCTCGGGCGAGGTCACGCGGCAGTTGATTTTGCACACGTCATGACGCAGGATGTCACCGATCGACTGGTCGAAATACTGTTCCTCGTGATACCCGCCACGTGCACGCATGCCGCGCATCACGATGCGCTTGATAGGACTGTCCTTTTTAAAGCCCGCCTGGTGCATCTCGAACGAACCGCTCGAGAACATGCCGTCGGGCGTGGAGCAGTCGAAGCAAATGTCCGGGAACGCTTTGAGCAGCTCCTCGGTAACCTGCGGGTCGATGGTCCAGGTCTTGAGCACCTCACCATGGCTGTCGCGCACGATGGATCCGTTGGAGCAGCAGGCGTCGAGTGCCAGACCTGTGAAGCCATGCTCGCCGATCGGCAGCGTCGAGCGTCCGGTCGCGGGAACCACATGCAGCCCGGCTTCGGTCAGCTCGCGAATGGCGCGGCGGATGGTTCCGTCGGCCTCGTGTAGGGCATTCAGCAGCGTTCCGTCTAAGTCACTCGCAAACATCTTGATCATGGGCATGCCTCTCCTTCGTCTGCACGATATTGTAGACGAGAACGGGCGCACCCCAAGAGAGGCACGCCCGTCAGGCGAAAGATTGTTCTACACCGCGGCGGGGCCGTGTTCGCCGGTACGGATGCGGATGACTTCCTCGACCGGCTCGACCCAAATCTTGCCGTCGCCGACGGTGCCGCAATCTTGGAAACGGCGCAGCAACGGGCGAGAAACCAATGAGAAACGCGAGGACCACAGGAGCTGGCCCCACCCCGTCCCGGCTAGCGGCGGAACAGCTCGCGGGCTCGGTCGCGGAGGTCGGTAGCTCGGATGACACCTTCGTAGCGGTTGATGCGCAAGCGCGGGAAGGCATTGAAGAAGCGCAGGTCGCGTCGGCTGAGCGACACGCTTGGCACCGGACGGCTCATGCGCTTGCCGGCAAGGCGACGACTGAGCGACGGACGCGGCATGCTCGGCGCGGCATCGGCCACGCGGCGGGCAGCGAGCGCCAAGCCGCGAGCACCATCCGAGATAAACGTCGGCATCGAAGCCTTCTCACGAAGGGCATCGAGCGTCGCGTCGCCCAGCTCGGCCAGCCACGCGTTAACGGCACGGCTACGGATATGCGTCTGTGCCACCGAGTCGATCGCCGAATCGGGAATACGTTCGAGCATGGAGTCGGACGCATCGGCAAGCGACTCATTGATGCGGTCGGCAAGGTCAGCGCGCACACGCTCCAGCTGATCGAACAGGCGACGCCAGCTGGCCAAAGAGCACACCGCGTCGACCATCATCGCGACCGCGGCGATAAAGGCGGACAGCCGCACAATCAGCACCGGCAGATGGCCAAGCAGCCCCAGCAATGCCGGCTCCACTAAGCGGCAAATGCACAGCGCACCCAAGCCAAACGCGCAGGCCCAGTACAGGCAGATGCGTCCATGCAGGTTAAACGGCAGGTGCGAGTAATCCCAAAAGCGCGCGCCTGTTGTTTTTTCCAATAGAAGGCCCACGCTGTACTCGATTGCGCTACACACAAGCGCCGCGGCGACAAACTGGCTCGAGGCATCCGGAATCCCGCGCAGCAAAAGCCAGCAGGCAATGCCGCCCACACCATAGATAGGACAACACGGCCCCAGCAAAAAGCCACTGTTGGCAAATCGTCCGTGATTGAGCATGGCGCATACTGTCGACTCCCATACCCAACCGCAAAACCCGTAAAAGGCAAACGAGAGCACCAGTGCCGAGAGTGGGCAGGCGGCAAGCGTCGCGCCGCCAAACGCCATATCAATCGCGGTTTCCACCGTCTACCCTCTCCTCTTTTCACTCGATGCTTTGCTCACGCTATCGTCCGTCTCATCCTTGCGCGGCAGGCGGCCGGCGACCGTCTCACGCAGAGCACACCATTTATCCGCCAGGCACACAATCCACGCCTCGCGACACGTCGGCGGCACCGGCACCAGCGGAAACATATGCCGCACGATAATATTCCGCTCGCGCGGCGTCAGCTCAAAATCTTCCTCGGCACGCGCCAGGGCAAAAAACGGATGCCGAAATCCGTGCAGGCGATGGCTCGGGTCGGGGTCGTGCCAATCATAGAGAAAGTAATCGTGCAACAAGGCTCCGCGCAGCAACGAGGCGCGGTCGACCGAAACACCGACGCGGCCCAGGCGCTCGGCAAAGGACAGGCTCGCCCGCGCTACCGAAGTCACATGCGCATAGACCGTCACATCACCATGTTGGATAAACTCGCGCGTCAGGTCCAGACGGCCTGCCTGTGCCAGTTGACGGGCAGCATGGTCTACTTCGCGCGCGATTTTCTCGGCACGAGCGACATCGGACATGCTGCCTCCTTCCAGCGGCTCACGACGGCAAGCCACGGCCTGTGCACAATCGATAAAAACATCATGGAACACATCAGTATGGCATCGGACAAAACGTTTTGCCCCACCAGTTGGCGAATTACCGCGCCGCCGTCACATATCAAACGCCAAAATGTGCGAGACTGTCTTGTGCAATTGTGCCGGCCGAGGGAGTGCCGGCGCTCGATTCGCATGGAGTAACCCACAACGATGCTGCTTACGCAAACGACAACGCCCGAGGACGTCAAGGCTCTTAATCGTGCCGAGCTCCCGCAGCTCTGCGACGAGATTCGCCACGCCATCCTCGAAAGCTCCGCCGCCATCGGCGGGCACGTTGCCCCCAACCTGGGCGTCGTCGAGCTTACGGTTGCGCTTCATCGCGTGTTTAACTCCCCCATCGACAAGATTGTCTTTGACGTTTCGCACCAGACCTACGCCCATAAGGCGCTGACCGGGCGCGCGTACACTTATATCGACCCGGCACGCTACGGCGAGGCCTCTGGCTTTGCCAATCCCGACGAGTCCGAGCACGACCTGTTCGCCATGGGTCACACCTCGACCTCGGTGAGCCTGGGCTGCGGCCTAGCGCACGCTCGCGACCTGGCGGGCGATGCGTACAACGTCATCACCATCATTGGCGACGGCTCGCTTTCGGGCGGCCTGGCGTTTGAGGGCTTTAACAATGCCGCCGATCTCGACAGCAACCTGATCATCATCGTCAACGATAACGACCAGTCCATCGCCGAAAACCACGGTGGCCTGTATCGCAATCTGGCCGAGCTTCGCGCCAGCAACGGCACCTGTGAGCGCAACGTTTTCCACGCGATGGGGCTCGACTACCGCTATCTGGACGCCGGTAACGATGTGTTAGCCCTCGTCGACGCGCTGCAGGAATTGCGCAATATCGATCATCCCATCGTGCTGCACGTCTCCACCGCCAAGGGTAAGGGCTTTGAGCCAGCCCAAAGCGACCCCGAACGCTGGCACCACGTGGGTCCGTTTGACATGGCGACCGGGCGCAAGCTCTGCCCGGGCCATCCGAGCGAGCCTGCGCCGCGCACCTATGCCGACATTACGGGCGAGGCCCTGAGCACTGCCATCGAGCGCGATCCGCAGGTTGTGGGCATCACGGCCGCCACACCCTACATCATGGGTTTTACACCCGAGCTTCGCGCTGCCGCCGGCAAGCAGTTTGTCGACGTGGGCATTGCCGAGGAGCACGCCGTGACCTTTGCCACCGCGCTTGCACGCTCGGGCGCCAAGCCAGTCTTTGGTGTGTACGGCACGTTTTTGCAGCGCGCCTACGACGAACTGTGGCACGACCTGTGCCTCAACGACGCCCCCGCAACCATCTTGGTGTTTGGCGCGTCGATCTTTGGCACCACGTCCGAGACGCACCTTTCGTTCTTTGATATTTCCATGCTGGGCGGTCTTCCCAACATGCGCTACTTAGCGCCGGCCTGCATGGAGGAATATCTGTCCATGCTGAGCTGGTCGCTCGCCCACCGCGAGCATCCCGTAGCGATCCGTGTACCGGGCATTGGCCTGGTAAGCCGCCCCGATCTGGTGCCCGCCGAGGACACCGACTACAGCGCTGTTCGCTACAACGTGGTGCGTCAGGGCCGCGACGTAGCCGTACTCGCGCTTGGCGATTTCTTTGAGTTGGGCGAGCACGTGGCAAACCGCTTGGCCGCCGAGTACGGCATCGAGGCCACGCTCGTCAACCCGCGCTTTGCAACCGAGCTCGACCGCGAGTTCCTCGACAGCCTTGCCGCCGAGCATCGCGTTGTCGTCACCCTCGAGGACGGCGTCTTGGACGGCGGCTGGGGTGAGCGCGTGGCATGTTATCTGGCATGCACGCCGTTGCGCACGCGCACCTTCGGCATCGCCAAGGGCTTCCCCGACCGCTACGACCCCAACGAACTGCTCGCTCAAAACGGCATGACGGTCGAGAACATGGCCGCCGAAGCCGCAAGACTACTCAACGAGTAAGAAAACCTCCGCAAGGGAAGCATCCCTGCGGAGGTTTTTGTTTTCGCGACGCAATTATCTCAATCTGTAACATCCAGGGCCCGAATTCCCGTCTAACTGTTACAGATCTAGACAAGACGTCTTAGTCCCTGACCTTTGTCTCAATCTGTAACAGATAGAGACCTTTTAGCCATCCAGATGTTACAGATCGAGACATTCGAATTCCCCTGAAGTGAAAATCTCGATCTGTAACAGGTAGAACCCATTTCCTCGTCTAACTGTTACAGATTGAGACAAAGCAGCGAGACAGGCCACCACATCTGCAAGAACCACCACAAAGGTGCCTGTCCCTTTTTGGTAGGTAGAATAACCCATAAGGTAAGTATGTTTCTGAGTTATTTCGTGTTGACCCATTTGAGCGCGATAGGGTATAACTCTACTCAACCGCTAGGGATTTTATTGAGAAAGGTGTTCTACCATGAGCAAGAACCTCTCCCAGCAGGTCGTTCTCGACCGCCGCGGCTTCGTTGCCGCCACCTTCGCAACCGTCGCCGGCCTTGGTCTTGCCGGCTGCTCCGACACCAGCGCCGAGGCCGACAAAGGTTCCGCCGCCGGTTCCTCCAAGAGCTCCGAGGATACCGAGGCTTCCACCACGCTCGACGCTAAGGCATTCGACAAGCTCGTCGACAACGGCCCCAAGGCCGATGACGACGCCATCGCCGCCAGCGCCTGGGCCACGGCCGTCAAGGACGCCGGCGTCTTTAAGATCGGTGGCGTTCAGACCTCTACGCTCTTCTCCCTCCTCAACGAGAAAGACGGTCAGACCCGCGGCTTCGACGCCGGTATCGCACAGCTCCTGTCCAACTACATTCTGGGCGAGAACAAGGTCGAGATCACCCAGGTGACCTCGGACACGCGCGAGTCCGTCCTGCAGAACGGCCAGGTCGACGCCGTCTTTGCCACCTACACCATCACCGACGAGCGCAAGAAGCTTGTCTCCTTTGCCGGTCCCTACTACTACACCCAGCAGGCTATCCTGGTGCTCGCCGATAACGACGACATCAAGAGCGTCGACGACCTGGCCGACAAGAACGTCGCCGTCCAGTCTGGCTCCAACGGCCCCGCCATCCTGGAGGAGTTCGCTCCCAAGGCCAGCCAGCAGGAGTTCAAGACCGACGAGGAGGCCCGCCAGGCACTCCAGCAGGGTCGCGTTGACGCCTATGTCATCGACAACAACATGCAGCAAAGCGCCCTGGTCCGCGAGCCCGGTAAGTACAAGATCGCCGGCAAGCCCTTCGGCAGCAAGGAGCCCTACGGCATCGGCCTGCCGCTCGATTCCGACGGCGTCGCCTTCGTTAACGACTTCCTTAAGAAGATCGAGGACGATGGCACCTGGACCGAGCTGTGGCAGATCTGCATTGGTGACCGTACGGGCGACACCAATGTTCCCGAGCTCCCCGAGGTCGGCGCCTAAGCTCGCAAGCTGGGCATCAGCCGCTGCGAAACCATACGGAAACGCACGATTCGCTTTATTGCGCTAAACTGTTTCCTCACTGAGTTGTCGGGGCTTCCGTACACACGGGAGCCCCTTTCCTTATCGGCGGGAGGTCCGCATGAGTCTCTCCGAGCTCTGGTCGCTCTATGGCCAGAACTATATCGACGCGCTGCTAGCAACCTGGGGCATGACGCTTGAGTCGTTTGCCATCGCCATGGTGCTGGCTGTCGCCGTCACCGTGATGCGCGTGTCGCCGCTCAAGCCGCTGCGCGTCTTTGGTGACCTGTATGTCCAGGTCTTCCGTAACATCCCCGGCATCGCGCTGCTTATCATCGTCGTCTATGCGCTTCCGCCGCTCAAGGTCGTCCTGCCCTACCGCACCTGCGTTATCGTCGCCACGGTCCTTTTGGGCTCGGCCTTTGGTTCCGAGAACTTTATGAGCGGCATCAACACCGTCGGCGTCGGCCAGGTGGAAGCCGCCCGTTCGCTCGGCATGAGCTTCAGCCGTATCCTCGCCAAGATCGTGATTCCACAGGCACTGCGCTCAAGCGTGCTGCCCATGACCAACCTCTTTATCGCCGTCATGCTCACCACCGCGCTCGGTAGCCAGGTGCCGCTTAAACCGCAGGAGCTCACCGGCGTGGTGAGCTACATCAACACGCGCTCGCTCGGCGGCGTCGTCGCGTTCTTTATCTCGGCACTCGGCTACCTGGGCACGGCCTTTGTGGTGAGCCACATTGGCAACTATATCGATAAGAAGGTGAGAATCCTCCGATGAGCAAGCACTCCACCTCCGCGCTCACCATGCGCGATGCGCTCTACGAGGCTCCCGGCCCCAAGATGCGCGCCAAGATTCGCATCGGCACCGCTATCTCGCTCGTTGCCGTCGCCGTGCTCGTCGCCCTGGTACTGCAGCGCTTTTATGTGACCGGCCAGCTTTCGGTCCACTATTGGTATTTCTTTACGCACCTCACCACCTGGAAGTTCTTGCTTGCCGGCTTTGAGGGCACCGTTAAAGTCGCACTCACCGCTGGCGCCATCGCGCTGGTGCTGGGCCTAGCCCTTATGCTCGGCCGCACCAGCGACATTAAGCCGCTCCAGCTGGTTTGCCGTGTGCTCACCGATTTCTTCCGCGGTGTGCCGAGCCTGCTGTTTATCTACTTCTTCTTTTTGGTGCTGCCCCAGTACAAGATCTCGCTGCCGTCGTTTTGGATGCTCACGCTTCCCGTCGCGCTCGCTGCAGCCGGCGTGCTGGCCGAGATTTTCCGCGCCGGCGTCAATGCCGTGCCGCGCGGCCAGGTCGAGGCCGCCCAGGCGCTCGGTCTCTCCAAGGCCAAAATCACCTTTAAAATCGTGTTGCCGCAGGCTATTCGGTTTATCATTCCGTCGTTGATTTCGCAGCTTGTGGTCGTAGTCAAAGACACCACCGTCGCCTATGTGGTGAGCTACCCCGACCTCATGCAAAACGCCCGCGTGCTCATTACCAACTACGACGCCCTCGTGTCGGTCTACCTGGTAATCGCGGTCATCTACATCCTCATCAACGTCGCGATCAACAAGGCCGCTGTCTATGTTTCGCACAAGACCGGCGCGACCATCATCCGCTAACGCTTTACCATTTCGAGTCATAAGGAGCCGAGCACCATGGCACAGAGCACCTCTTCCACCGGCAATCAGCCGCTGATCGAGCTCAGACACGTCGATAAGCACTATGGCGATCTGCACGTCCTCAACGACATCAATCTCTCGGTCGACCGCGGCGAGGTCGTCGTTGTGATTGGACCCTCGGGCTCGGGCAAGTCGACCATGTGCCGCACCATCAACCGTCTGGAAACCATCGACTCGGGCGAGATCCTCATCGAGGGCGAGCCCCTGCCGCAGGAAGGCAAGGATCTTGCCCGCATGCGTGCCGAGCTGGGCATGGTGTTTCAGCAGTTCAACCTGTTCGCACATATGACCGTCCTGCAGAACGTCATGCTGGGACCGGTCGACGTACTGGGTGTCTCCAAGGACGAGGCCCGCGAGCGCGCCATGGACCTGCTGGGCCGCGTGGGCGTTGCCGAGCAGGCCGATAAGGTGCCCGCACAGCTTTCGGGCGGCCAACAGCAGCGCGTAGCCATCGCCCGCTCGCTTGCCATGCAACCCAAGGCCATGCTTTTTGACGAGCCCACGAGCGCCCTTGACCCCGAGATGATCAACGAGGTGCTCGAGGTCATGGTCCGTCTAGCCCAGCAGGGCATGACGATGATCGTCATCACGCACGAGATGAACTTCGCACGCCGCGTTGCCGATCGCGTCGTGTTTATGGCCGACGGCCAGATCGTGGAAACCGGCACACCCGACGAGTTCTTCGACCATCCCCAGACCAAGCGCGCCCAGGACTTCCTCAACTCCATCAAGGGGCACTAGCCAGCCACCCCGTGGGGCAAATCCATCGGAAGCGTTGTCCCACGTCTCTCATGCGCCCTGTCACCTTCAGATTCGAAAGCAACACCCATGATCGGAACCCGCACCTCATCGTCCTACACCCCGCACGTCGACGTCGCCCCCGCCGACCGCCCACTCATCCTCGTCGCACCGCGCTGGGAAGAGGCGAAGCCGTTTTTAAGCGAGACGCTCTCCCCCAACGAGGAAATCGCAAGTGTCTTTGTCGATGCCATCCTTGCCGCCGGCGGCCTACCGCTGCAGATGTCCATCACCGAGGACATTGAGGTTATCCGTCATTACGTCGATATCGCCGACGGCATCGCCATTCCCGGCGGCCCGGACGTCAACCCCAAGCGCTGGGGCGATGATCGACCCTACGACCCCACCCTCTGCTGCGAGATCCGCGATAGTTTTGAGTTTAAGCTGGTCGACGAGGTACTCCGCGCCAAGAAGCCGCTCTTTACCACCTGCCGCGGCACGCAGCTGCTCAACGTCGCCACCGGCGGCACCCTGTGCATGGACGTGCCGAGCCTGGGTGCGCGCGAGGGCCGCACGCAGTGGCGCCACACCCACGTGCTCAACGACCCCGTGCACCCTGTCGAGGTCATGCCGGGCTCGCTGCTGGAGCGCGCGGTTGGCGGGCACAGGCTGATCCAGACCAACTCGGCACATCACTGCTGCGTCGATCGTCTGGGTAAGAGCACGCGCTTGGTCGCCAAGGCAACCGATGGCGTTCCCGAGTGCATCGAGGTCGAGGGCCAGCCGTTCTGCTTGGGCGTGCAATGGCATCCCGAGTACACCTGGCAGACACTCGAGACCGACTTTAACCTGTGGAAGTCGTTTGTCGAGGCAGCGGCAAAGGTTAAGCAGGCTCGCTAGCTCGCGAACCGCATAACAGATAAGGGCGCCCCGCCGGCCACATGGTCCGGCGGGGCGCCCTTTTGCCTATACGCGGCAGGCACACAGCCCAAGGCTCACAACCTCTTACTCGCCCGCCTCGCGCAGAGCCGACATCGTAGCCGCATATTGCTGCTGCAGCGCATGCATTCCCTCGCGAGCGTCGTCAACGGCATCGGCGCCGCGCAGCGCCTCGGTCACCACGACCGCCGGCTCGTACAGATTATCAAATCCCAGGTTCTGGCTCACGCCCTTGAGCGTGTGCGCTGCCATAAACGCACCTTCGGCGTCTCCTGCCGCCATGGCGGCCTCCAGCTTGTCCATGCTCTCGTCATCCAAAAACTTGAGGGCAAAGCGGGCAAGCATTTCCTCGCCCATCAGCCGAGCGCACGCGTCATCATAATTAGCGCCGATCTTCTCATACGCCTCACGCATGGAAATCATGGATTAAAACTCCTTTGGTCAAACTAAATCGTGGGAAACGCGACAACGTCGGCGGGGCGTGCCAACGTCTCGGCAATACGGTCTTGCACCTCGAGCAGGCAGTCGAGCAACAGCGGGTTAAACTCACCGCACTTACCGTCCAAGATCATCTGGATAGCCTCCTTGTGCGGGATAGCATCCTTGTACACACGCACACTCGTCAGCGCATCGTACACGTCGGCCACCGAAACCACCTGTGCGGCGATGGGAATCTGGTTGCCCTTAAGGCCATCGGGATAGCCCTTGCCGTCCCAGCGCTCGTGATGCCAACGCGCAATCTGGTACGCATATTCCATAAGCGCATTGCCGACGTGATGGCGGCCCAGCTCAAGCAACATGTCGGCGCCCATCGTGGTATGCGTCTTCATAATCTCGAACTCCTCGGGCGTAAGGCGCCCGGGTTTGTTGAGAATTGCATCGTCAATCGACATCTTGCCGATATCGTGCAGCGCCGAAGCCAGGGCAATCGTAGAGCGTTCCTCATTGTCGAGGGAGATCGTGTCGCTACGCTGAACCAGACAGCCAAGCAGCAGCTCGGTCAGCTTCTCGATGTTCGTAACGTGCCTGCCGCTCTCGCCATTGCGAAGCTCCATAACGCCGGCCATGATGTCAATGAGCATGCGACTGTTCTTGACGCGCTCGTTGTACTGCTGGGACAGCAGGCTCGTCAGGCGGCGCTGTTTGGCATATAGGCGGATGGTGTTGCTTACACGGCGGCGCACGACACGGGAGTCAAACGGGCGGTTGATATAGTCCGAGGCGCCCAGCTCGTACGCGCGCAGAACCATATCATCGGAATCTTCGCTCGATATCATGATGAAAGGCAGATTGTCGATACCCGATCGGCGCGACAGATCGGCCAGCACCTCAAAGCCGCTTATGCCCGGCATGACAATATCCAGCAGCACGAGCGACAACTCATCGCCATAGCGGTCGACCATGTCGAGCGCCGTACGACCGTTGTCGGCCTCGAGGATGCAATACTCGTCCTTGAGCATCTCGTTGAGAATGGCTCGGTTCATCTCGGAGTCATCGACAATAAGCACCAAAGGCTTTTCGCTTTGGAAGGCTTCGATGGAATCGGCATCGGTCACGACCGTACCGGCTTTTGCCTTAGCGCGGCTCAATAACTGGACAGCGCGGCCAACGCCCTCATCGACCGTCTCGCCATGAATGCGAACACCGCCAACACATGCCGTCAAGCTCACGTACTCATGGCCCGGAACAATCGTGGCATGAACGGCATCGGACACCTGATGCAGGCGACGGGTGAAGTCATCGGAGGGAATATTGGGCATGACGACCACAAACTTGTCGCAGCCATAGCGTACGAGCTCGTCAGTCGAACGAATTCCGCTGCGTATGGCCGTCGCCACAGCACCGAGCGCAAGGTCGCCGGCATGACGGCCACACGTATCGTTGAAGACCCTAAAATCATCAAGGTCGATCACCGCAACGCCGGCATTCATGCGGGCGCTACGGAGCTTTTCCTCGTAATATCGGCGATTGCGCACACTCGTCAGCACGTCGGTGTAGACGAGGTCCTCTTCTGCAGCCTCTTGCTCATCGATCGGGCGCACCATCAGCAGGACGTGAGGCTCGCCCTCGACCTTCAGAGGGCGTAGGCGGGCGCGGTACTCAACACCATCGTTGAGCAGTTGCTCCGACACCTCATCGGAATCTGCCAAGGCCTCAAGACTCGACTGACGCAGACAAGGGCACCGATTGCCGGCGAGCAGGCAGTTAGGCTCGCTCTTAATCTGATCGGCCGACAGCAAACGCACCACGGGGTAGGTCTTCGCGACGCGGGCGACCTCAGCGGCAGCCTCCTCGTCGGTTAGATTGACCTCGTGATTATTGAGCATATGGGGCCCTTTCGATAGTTTCGCATGGTAGCGGTGGGTTCCAAATGCTACAAGGGTATCACCTTGCCGATGCAGGTAAGCACGTGAATGCTGTTACATTTTTATGACCTGGCAAACGGTGGTAATGGAGCCGCGGGCGCGTGGTTATTGGCGCATTCGTTAACAATGACGAAACGCTAACAGTCCCCCTCCCCGCAGGTCATCGAGCGTGCTAACGCTCCAAGACATCGCGAACGGCGTTTGCCGCCGTAACGGGGCGATCGCGCAAACCGTTATGCGCGCCCGGGATCGTCACAAGGGGGCAATCGAGATATTCGGCAGCCGCTCGCGTACCAGCCTCGCGGGGTGTACCGACCGAAAGCTCGCCCAAAAACACAGCCGACACCGCCTTTGATTCGCGGGCGCGCTCCCAGTCGGGAGCATATGTCATATTTGTTCCGTATTCATTGGCCATAAAGCAACGACCATTGCGCAGGGCATGTTTGACTTCCGCTTCGGTCGTCCCAGGAGCCTCGGGGTCCAAGTCGCCGAGGGCTCCCAAGAAAAGCCGGAGCGCCCTTGAAACCTTTCCCGCCGCAATCATATCGAGCAAAACCGGAGCTGCGCCCATACCGACGCCTTCGGCCGACACAGCCGGCTCATGCAGAATCGCACGGGCGACGAGATGGGGTTCGGTGCGAAGAAGCTCCAGCGCCACCAACGTACCGGCGCTATGCGCAAGCACATTTGCCGGAGCGCCAACGTGTTCGATCACGGCCTGCAGGTCGGCGGCCTGAGCGGCAAGATCATAGCTGCCGTCTGCCGCATCGCTGCTGCCACCGCAGCCGCGGCGGTCGTAGGCAATTACGCGGTAGTTGCGGCTGAGCTCACAAGCGATACCGTCGAAAAATGTGCCGTCGACACAAGCGCCGTGCACGCACACCAAGGCAGGAGCATCAGGCGACACATCCGGGCCGGCATATTCGCGACAGGCAATCGTGGTGCCCACATTCTCAACCGTAAAATCCATGTTGTGCCCCCATCATCAATGCTCATCCAGTTGCACGTCAGTGCGATTGGATGGACCCGCATTGCCTTGCGCCTTGTTAACAGATTAACTGTACCCGACCCGAGGCTTTTCATGGCACGGCATAATGAGCGACGTTAAAAAACGAAACTTGTAAGGCAAGAGCCCGCACCTTGCTTTGGAGCCGATGCTATGCTTAGGCACAATTGTCTTGAGGAGCATATGCCTATGTCTACGTTTTTGAATGCCAGCCCCATCTTTGGGCCCGTTCGCAGCCGTCGCCTTGGTCTCTCGCTCGGCGTCAACATGATGCCGGCCAGCGGCAAAATCTGCACGTTCGACTGCATTTACTGCGAAAACGGCCTCAACGCCGAGCGCCCCTGTCATGAGCCGTACAACACAGCTGCCATGGTACTCGACGCGCTCGAAGCAAAGCTGCGCGAGATGGCAGCCGAGGGCGAGCTCCCCGATGTGATCACCTTCGCAGGCAACGGCGAGCCCACCGCCGCACCGGAGTTTCCGCAGGCCATCGCCGGCGCCGTCGCGCTGCGCGACGAGCTTGCCCCAAACTCCAAAATCGCCGTGCTCTCCAACGGTACGCGCGCCGACCGCCCCGAGGTGCACGACGCGCTCATGATGGTCGACGACAACATTCTTAAGCTCGATACCGTCGACCCGGCGTTTATCCAGCTGCTCGACCAGCCTGTTGGCCCCTACGATGTCGAGCACCAAATCGAGACGTTCGCGAGCTTTGACGGTCACGTTATTATCCAGACGATCTTTTTGACCGGCGAGTATCAGGGCAAGCTCATCGACAACACCGGCGAGGAGCACGTTGCCCCCTGGCTCGCGGCGCTCGAGCGCATTCGCCCACAAGAAGCGACCATCTACACGGTGGCGCGCGAGACACCGGTCGCCGGCCTTGCCAAAGCAGCGCCCGATGTCCTCGACGCCATTGCCGCGCGCGTCCAAGCCCTCGGCATTCCCTGCCAGGTGAGCTACTAGCAAAACCACGCAGCAGCTAGTGCCCGCCACCCCGCTCCATCAGTTGCGGTGATATAGTTCCTGTTTATGCTGTTAAACCGCTTAAATCGGAACTATATCACCGCAACTTTAATGGACGCGTGGGTGGGCTATACTAGCTGCGGATGAAAGGAAGTTAGCCATGTATGACAAAGGACCCGTGCCCGGCCGCAACGACGCCTGCTGGTGCGGCAGCGGCAAAAAATATAAGAAATGCCATAGCGCCTTTGATGAGCGCCTTGAGCGCCTGTGGGAAGAGGGCTGGGAGGTCCTGCCCCGCACGCTCTACAAGACGCCCACCGATATCGAGGGCATCAAGCGCTCGGCCGCTATCAACGTGGGCGTGCTCGATTACGTAGGCGAACACATCGCCGCGGGCATGACCACCAACCAGATTGACCAGATGATCTACGACTACACCGTCGAGCACGGTGGCACGCCGGCCGACCTCAACTACGAGGGCTATCCCAAGAGCGTGTGCACCTCGATCAACGACGTGGTCTGCCACGGTATCCCCTGCGATACGGACGTGTTGCACGAGGGCGACATCATCAACGTGGACTGCTCCACGATCCTGGACGGTTACTTTAGCGACTCGAGCCGCATGTTCTGTATCGGCGAGGTCTCGGCCGAGCGCCAGCGCCTGGTCGACGTCACCCGCGCCAGCGTGGAGGCGGGTCTGGCGGCCGTCAAGCCATGGCTGCCGCTGTCCGTTATGGCCGAGGCCGTGCAAAAGACGGTCGAGGACGCCGGTTTTAGCGTGGTGCGCGAATACGGCGGACACGGCATCGGTAAGGAGTTCCACGAGGACCCGTTTGTGGGCTTTACCACCGAGGCACCCGATGTGGACACCATCATGGCCCCGGGCATGGTCTTTACCATCGAGCCCATGGTCAACGCCGGGGCACCCGACATTAAGATTAGCAAGGGCGACGGTTGGTGCGTGCGCACCAAGGACGGCAGCGATTCGGCCCAGTGCGAGGTACAGCTCGTGGTGACCGAGGACGGCTACGAGCTGCTGAGCTGGTAGCTGTAGATGCGCCGGGCTTCGCGATGGATATGTTAACCATCGCGAAGCCCGGCGTTTTATTTGAACGTTTTGCCTGATAAAACCTGCCAAAATAAACCTGTCCCTTTTTGGCAGGTCGAGCGGAGAGGACTGCTTGTGAACATTCTGGTTTTGTTGCCCGTCAACGACCGTCATCGCGCAATTCTTGAGTCGAGCGCTCCGGGCGAGGACTTTATCTACACGAGCGCCGACGCCGCCACGCACGAGCAGGTCGCCGATGCCGACGTGATCCTTGGCAACATCGACCCTGGCATGCTCACGGCATGCGAGCATCTCCAGCTGTTGCAATTGCAGACAGCCGGCTATGACGATTACTTGGCCGCCGGCACCGTGCCGGCCGACGCTAAGCTTTCCTGCTCGGTGGGTGCCTACGGCCAGGCTGTGAGCGAGCACATGTTTGCCATGGTGCTGTCTATGATGAAGCGCCTGCCCGGCTACCAGGACCTGCAGCGTGAGCATCGCTGGGAGGACTTAGGGCCGGTCACCTCGCTCAAAAATGCCAACGTGCTGGTGCTGGGCGCGGGCGATATCGGCGGCCACTTTGCCACGCTCTGCCGCAGCATGGGCGCGCACGTCCGCGGCATCAAGCGCCATCCACTCGTCTACCCCATTGTGTTTGAGGACATGGACGGCATGGACGCCCTGTCCGAGCGCCTGGCCGAGGCTGACATCGTCGCTTCCTTTATGCCCAGCACGCCCGAGACCCGCGGCCTGGCGAACGCCGAGTTCTTCGCCGCGATGAAACCGGGCGCCTTCTTTGCCAACGGCGGCCGCGGCGATCTTGTGGTTGCCGACGATTTGGTTACCGCTCTTGAGTCCGGACATCTCGCCGGCGCCGCGGTCGACGTCACCGACCCCGAGCCGCTGCCTGAGACAAGCCCGCTGTGGGATGCGCCCAACATGCTCATCACGCCGCATATCTCGGGCTGGTTCCATCTAGAGGCCACACTCAATAATGTGGTCGACATCGCCGCGGAGAATCTGCGTCACCTGCAAGTCGGCGAAACCCTGCGCTGTTGGATTGAGCACTAATCTTGTTCCGCCGTTCTAAGGAACGGCGGACCGGTCGACGCTGCGCGCCGCCCAGAGCGACAATTTGCCATTCAAAAGGCAAGGCATGACCAGAAGGTCTATGCCTTGCCTTTTTCATGCCAACTTGTTCGCTCTGGACATCGCTCGCTGACGTTTGCTCAACCTGCGGTGTCATAACAATTCTGTCCAGCTGTTGGCATTGCGGCATTTGCCCAAATAAAACCTGCCAAAGTAAACCTGTCCCTTTTTGGCAGGTATTAGAGCTCTACGCTTTCGGCGCCGTTGATGGTTAGGTTTCGCTCGTAGAAGGCGGTGAGAGCGCGGATGGCGTACATCACGTCGCGCACGCCGCCGGTCTCGTAGCTTGAGTGCATGGCCAGCTGCGGCAGGCCCACGTCCACGGCATGCATGCTCGCCTGCATATTCGACAGGTTGCCCAGGGTGGAACCGCCGGCCATGTCGCTCTTGTTGGCGAAAGCCTGCGTTGGCACGTCGGCGTCATCGCAGATGGCCTGGAACACCGCGCGGCTAAAGGCATCGGTGCAGTAGTGCTGGTTGGCGGCTTCCTTGATGACGATGCCGCCGTTGAGCACAACCTGATTGCGGGCGTCGCACTTCTCGGCGTGGTTGGGGTGCACGGCATGTGCGTTGTCGCAGCTCGCGAGCATCGATGCGGCAAGGGCGCGATGGTACGACTCGTCGTCAAAGCCCAACGATCCGTTAATGCGGCGCAGTGCATCGGCCAAGAACGTCGACATGGCGCCTTGCTTGGTCTCGGAGCCAACCTCCTCGTTATCGAAGCAGCAGAAGACCGAAACATCGTGCGCGTTCTCGGCACCCAAAAATGCCTGCAGCGAGGTGTAGGCGCAGGCCAGGTCGTCAAGCTTGGGCGTCGAGATAAACTCGTCGGCCCAGCCCCAAATGCGCGCATCCTGGCGGTTGACCAGGAACAAATCGCGGCCCAGAATTTGCTCGGGCTCAACGTCCAGCTCTTCGGCAATCAGGGCATCAAAA
Source organism: uncultured Collinsella sp. (assembly GCA_902491895.1). Lineage (GTDB taxonomy): Bacteria > Actinomycetota > Coriobacteriia > Coriobacteriales > Coriobacteriaceae > Collinsella. The sequence goes on from CABUJH010000001.1 coordinate 17,448, forward strand.
TCTCCCTGCTTGAGTTCGCCGGCGCTGATGAGTGGGCACAGGTCGACGGCTCGGTTGGGAGCAAAGCCCTCGTTAACGCCGCGGTTCATGTGGATGGCAAGGCTCGGGATAATAGCGACCTCGCGCTCGGTGGCAAGCAGGCGGCTCTCAATACGGTCGCCCTCGCGTACCAGCACGCGGCCCGCGAGTGCCAGCGGACGGTCGAACCAGGTGTAGTCGATCATGCCGCCGTAGGCCTCGGTGTTCAGGCGCAGCGTCTCGCCCGCGCCGTCGAGCTCGGGCACGGCCTTAACCTTAAACGTCGGCGAGTCGCTGTGCGACGCCGTCAGCTGAAAATGGTAGTCGCCGGCAACGCCGTCCTCGCCCCACGTAGCAGCCAGGTCCTCGCCCACCTTAAAGGCGATAACGCTCGAGGTGTTGCGCTGCGTGTAATAACGTCCGCCCGGCTCGATGTCCCACGCCGCGTTCTCGGACAGGTAGGTAAAGCCCGCCTCGTCGAGCTCGGCCATAATGGTCGCCGCCGTATGGAACATGCTGGGGCATGCCTCGATAAAGTCGATAAGGTCGTTGGCGGCCTCGATATCATCGGCCGTCACATGCGCGCGCTCGGGCGTTTCCTGATCCGTCATGCTCTCCCCTTTCGCTGGGTTGATGGTCCCTTCCAGCATACCCCGCCGCGCCAGCGCTGCACTCTTCATTCCGTGTTTAATCCCGCACCGCTCACCAAGTTGAGCCATCATGCCCGTGCACCTTTTGCGACAATTACGCTAACAGGACGAGAGGAGCCGCCATGAAGCCACGTAACATTGCCATCGCCTGCGGTGTCGCGGGAGTCGCCGTCGGCCTTGCCGCTGCCACCGGTATCGTTTATCACAAGCAAATCAAGTCCGCCGCGTCGCTCAAACGCTTGACCGGCTACGCGGATGGCTATGACCTGTACGCAATCGACATCGCCTACGACTACGATCTCGATCGCATCATCGCCGCTGGCGTGCGCGACGACCAGGCCTACATCGATGCCGTAGTGGCACAGGTGCTGCCCGGTGTGCCGGCGCATGTTCAGGCACCCCAGTTTGCCTGCAGCGCCTTTGTCGCCGTGGATGCCGAAGGTCGCGTGCGCACCGGTCGCAATTACGACTTTAAGGACGATACTTCGGCGCTGCTGGTGCGCAATCACCCGCGCGACGGCTATGCCTCCGTCGGGTTTGCCGCCCTTAACAACCTGGGCGATAACACTCCGCTTGACTCCGTCGCCGGACGCGCCGCCGCACTCATGGGCCCGTTTGCCCAGCTCGACGGTGTTAACGAATGCGGCGTGTCCATTGCCGTACTCACCCTGGATTCCAAACCCTGTGACCAGGACACGCAGCGCCCCGTCATCAATACCTCGCTCGCCATCCGTCTGGTGCTCGACCGCGCGGCTACCACGCAAGAGGCCGTCGACCTACTTTCCGCCCACGACATGCACGCCATGGCCGGACGCGATTACCACTTCTTTATCAACGACGCCGCCGGTGACGCACGCGTAGTAGAGTGGGATCCGCACGATCCGGACCGCGCTTTCAAAGCGACTCCTGTACGCCAGGTTACGAACTTCTATGCCTGCTATGGCGACGAAGTGCTGCCCAACCAAAAGAATGGCGAGCTGGACCATGGTAAAGAGCGCGCCGTCGCAATCGCCGATGTCCTTGACGCCCATGTCGGTGCCCAGAACGAGGCAGTCGCTTGGAAGGCCCTGCGCGCCGCAGCGCAAGAGCCCAATCCGGAAGACATCACCAGCAATACGCAATGGTCGGTCGTCTTTGACAATACCGAACCCGCTGCCGCCATCACGCTGCGCCGCCACTGGGGCGACGTCGACGCCTTCGCACTGTAAGGAGCCAGGCCCGTCGACCTTACGCTCGCCTGACGTTGCTTACATTTCCATACGCTTGAGCTAATACGTTTTACCCCCGCATCAACAGTGTGCGGGGGTAAACTTATGCGCATGTTATAACTTGCCCGGAAGGATTCACCATGCTTAGGATCGGTCTTCTTACTAGTGGCGGCGACTGCCAGGCGCTCAACGCCACCATGCGCGGCATCGTCAAAACGCTCATGACCAATAGCAAAGAACCTATCGAGATCTACGGTTTTGAGGACGGCTACCAGGGCCTTATCTACAGCAGGTTCCGCGTCATGACGCCCGCCGATTTTAGCGGCATCCTCACCCGCGGCGGCACCATCCTGGGCACGAGCCGCACACCGTTCAAGCGTCTGGACATTCCCGAGGCTGACGGCGTCGAGAAGGTGCCGGCGATGGTCCACACCTATCACAAGCTGCAGCTCGACTGCCTGTTTATGCTAGGCGGTAACGGCTCCACCAAGACTGCCAACCGCCTGCGCGAAGAGGGTCTCAACGTTATCGCCCTGCCCAAGACCATCGATAACGACACCTGGGGCACCGAGCTGACGTTTGGCTTTACGAGCGCCATCGACGTCGCCACCAAGTGCATCGACGACATCCACACCACCGCCTCGAGTCACGGCCGCGTGTTCGTTATCGAGATCATGGGCCACAAGGTTGGCTGGATTCCGCTGTACGCCGGCGTCGCGGGCGGCGCGGACGTCATCCTGATTCCAGAGATCCCTTACGACATGGAAAACGTCATCAAGACCATCGAACATCGCATGGAGACCGGCAGCCGCTTTACCATCGTGGCCGTCGTCGAGGGCGCTATCTCCAAGGAGGACGCGGCTCTGTCCAAGAAAGAGTACAAGAAGAAGCTCGCCGAGCGCACGAGCCCGTCGATTGTCTACGACATCGCCAAGGAGATCGAAGCCAAGACCGGTCGCGAGACCCGCGTCGCCATCCCCGGTCACACGCAGCGCGGCGGTCAGCCCGACGCCCAGGACCGCATCTTTGCGACCCAGTGCGGCGTCGAGGCGGCTCTCGGCTGCCTACGCGGCGAGTTTGGCTACATGATTGCCCTGCGCGACGGCAAGATGTGCCACATGCCGCTCGAGGATGTCGCCGGCAAGCTCAAGTATGTCGATCCCCAGAGCGATCTGGTGCGCGAGGCCAAGGCGTTGGGCATCAGCTTCGGCGACGAATAGCCTCGGCCGAAACTGCTCTCATCGGAGGCCCCAGGGCTTACCTCCCAAATCGTCCTCGGACATGTCAGGATCCCGCCGTGTGCTTCGCGCGGCGGGATCCTTCCGTCCTGCGGAAAGATTTGGGAGGTAAGCCCTGGGGCCTCCTGCGGTAACTAGGGAGGCCGTGGCTATTCGTCTTCTTGCTGCGGGTGCCTGGGGTAGGATGCGGCGTGCATTTTTGGGAGTATTCAGCAGCCGAGGGTGCCTGCATACTGGATTTTGGGCGAAAGGCAGGCACCATGGGCCGCATCCTGTAAAAAAACGAGCGGCTCTAGAGGCGTTGGGACTCAGAATCGGGGCTTTCAGCGCGGTTTTGTGCACCCGCCCCCGCGCCCGCGGATCCCGGGATGCTGAATACTCCGGAATTTGCACGGCGCCCCCTGGGGTACCTGTGGGCAAAAAGCAACCGCCCCGTCAAAGTATGCATTTGGCGGAGCGGTTTATGCAAAAATACTGCTGCGGGCGCGTCGGCAGCTCGCTAGAACTTGAATCCCAGGACAGGTTACTCGGCGCTCTTGAGGGCGCCGACCATGTCGATCTTATTGAGAGTTCGGTTGGTGGCGAGGTTGACGATGATCGTAAAGCCGAAGGAAAGCACCACGGCAAGCACGTAGCTCAGCGGCTCGACTTCGACGTCAAAGTACAGCGACGGCATCTGCAGGATGTACGTAAAGCTCTCGGCAAGCAGGCCACCCAGCGGCACGCCCAGTGCGGTGCCAATCGCCGTGAGGATCAACGTCTCCTTGTTGACGTAATGGTGTACCTCGCCACGGCGGAAGCCCAGCACCTTGATGGTCGCCAGCTCGCGCTCGCGCTCGGAGATATTCGTATTGGACAACGTAAACACCACCACAAACGACAGGCACGCCGCCATAAAGGTCACGAGCACCACGACGGAATTGATGATAGTGAAGTTCGCCTCGTAGTTCTGCCAATGTTCGGCCGTGCTCGAGATGGTGAGCCAACCGTCACTCTTAAGATTCTTGCTAAACGCAATCTGGTCGGCCGACGAGCCCTTAAGCAGCACAAAGATGCCGTTAAGACGCGCGCTTCGGCCGAACGCGCGCTCATAGGTGCCCTGCGTCATATAGAGCGTGTTGCCCAAATAGTTGAGCGAGATGTCGCTGACTTTGACCTTGGCGACGTTGAGCGACGAATCCTGGACCTGCGCCGTGTCGCCCGGCTGAATCCCAAGAACCAGCTGTGAACTCTTGCTCAGATACACGTCTCCGTCACGCAAAGACAGTGGCTCTTTGGACTCATCCTCGAGACGCGCGTAGTCGTCCAGGTCGTTCGTGCGGTCATCGGGCACCACGATCAGCTGCACGGTCTCGCTCTTGCCGCCAAATGTAAAGGTGACGTTGTCGGTCATAATCGGCAGCGTCGAAGTCACGGTCACGTCGGAATCCTTGGCTGCGCTTCGCTCATCCAATGCCGCGCACGTCTGCGAAAAATCGTCGGGATTGGCAACCGCCAGCAGGTCATAGCGCGTGATATGCCCGTACTGCTTGGGCGAAAGCGCCACCGACGTATCGCGGATGCCCATGCCGCAAATCACAAGCGCCGTACAGCCCGCGATGCCAAAGATGGTCATAAAGGCGCGCTTTTTGTAACGAAATAGGTTGCGTGCAGCGACCTTGTTCAAAAAGCCCATGCGGCGCCAGATAAAGCCGATGCGCTCGAGCAAGATGCGCGAGCCGGCGCGCGGGGCCTTGGGGCGCATGAGCGAGGCCGGAGTCTCGGCCATCTCGTGGCGGCAGGCGATAATCGTGGCGCCCACCACGCCCACGGCAAACAGCGCCACCGAGACGATCGAGGACACGATGTCGTACGAAAGCAACATCTGGGGCAGCGAGTACATGTCGTCGAACACCGTAAACAAGAACAGCGGCAGGCCCACAAATCCGATGATGTTGCCGAGCACGCCGCCGATCAGACAAGCCCACAGCGCATAGTCCACGTATTTGGACAGGATGCGTCCGCGCGAATAGCCGAGCGCCTTATACAGGCCGATGAGCGTGCGCTCCTCCTCGACCATACGCGTGGCGGTGGTAAGGCTGATGAGCACGGCGACGATAAAGAAGATGAACGGGAACACCGTGGCGATGGCTTCAATTGACGAGCTATCGCTCTCCACGCTCGAGTAGCTTGCGATATTGCCGCGGTCCTGGATGTACCAGGTGCATTCTCCCAGATCGGAAAGCTCGGCGCGGGCGTCGGCAAACTGTTGGTCGGCGGCGGCACGGCGCTGGTCCAGGTCGGCTTGCGCCTGCGCACGCTCGTCGCTGCCCTCGGCCATGCGATTGATGTTGTCCTGCTCGATCCCAAAGAGCATGGCGGCCTGACGCTCGGCCGCATCCAAGCTTGTCGGCGTGTCGACCGTCAGCTCCTGAGCGCGCGCCTTCTCACGCTCCTCGCGGATCTTCTCTATATTGCCCTTGACCTCATTGATCTTTGCCGCGCAGGCATCCGAATATGAGTTGAGATCCTTGGCTCCCTCGACGACCACGTGGACCGCGGAGTAGGAAGAAGATGTCGCGGCGTCCTCGCTCACATAGAACTTATAGTCCGCCGCCGAGGCGGCACGGAAGGCGTTGACCGTCGAGTCGGAGCTCACATCAGTGGGATCGAGAACCTCGGCCGTGATGGTGTAATCGCCATCGGCAAACTGATCCTTGGCGCTTTGGTTCGACGAGCTCGCATCGTTGGCAGCAAAGCTCACCGTATCGCCGAGCTTTTTGCCCGAAGCCTTCAGGAACTTCGAAGTCACCGCGACCTCATCGGCGCTCTCGGGCAAATCGCCGTTCACGAGCACTGGCTGATCGATATTCTCCTTGGAGAGACTTTGCACGACCACGCGCTCGCGCGTTGTGCCCACGGCGGTGTAGGCGGTCTCGGTGTAGATGCCCTCGGCCGTTTCGACGCCATCGACCTCTTGGATGGCGTCGAGATCATCGTCAGTCAGGCCATAGGTCGACTGCACGTTAATGTCATAGACATTTTGCTGGTCGAAGTAGGCGTCAACCGAATCGCACAGGTCCTCGCAACCCGCCTTAAGGCCGCACATCACGCTCACGCCGAGCGCGGTGATCACGACGATAGACAAGAAGCGTTTGAGGCTGCCGCGAATCGTGCGGTAGACACCGCGGCGAAACACCGTCGGCACCATATCGTTTGAGCTTTGGGCAGTGCGGTAGGTCGTAAAATCCTGCTCGCGCTCCGTGTTCTGCGCGTCGCGGCGTTGGCTGTTTTGGCGGTCCTGATCCATGGGCGCTACCACTCGATCGTCTCGATAGGCACGGGATTTTGCTGGACCGTCTCGCTCTCCACGCGGCCGCTCTTAAAGCGAATCAGGCGATCGGCCATGGGCGCGAGCGCGGAGTTGTGCGTGATGATGATGACCGTAATGCCCTGCTTGCGGCAGGTATCCTGCAGCAGCTGCAAGATCTGCTTGCCGGTTTTATAGTCGAGTGCGCCCGTGGGCTCGTCGCACAGAAGCAGCTTGGGGTTCTTTGCCAGTGCGCGGGCGATGGACACGCGCTGCTGCTCGCCGCCCGAAAGCTGTGCCGGAAAGTTGCCCAGGCGCTCGCCCAGGCCAACCTGGCGAAGCGTCTGTTCGGCATCGAGCGAATCGGGGCAAATCTGAGCTGCGAGCTCAACGTTTTCGAGGGCCGTCAGGTTGGGGACCAGATTGTAGAACTGGAAGACAAAGCCGACGTCGGCGCGGCGGTATTCCACGAGCTGCGCCTCGTTAGCGGAGCTCACGTCGCGCCCGTCCACCGTCACGGTGCCGGAAGTTGCCGTGTCCATGCCGCCCAAGATGTTGAGCGCCGTCGTTTTACCGGCGCCTGAAGCACCCAAAATGATGGCGAGCTCGCCGCGCTCGACCGTAAAACTCGCGCCGTCGAGTGCGTGAATGCGGGCGTCGCCCTCGCCGTATGCCTTGATGACGTCTTTGAATTCGATATAGGCCATCGATTAATTCCCATCTGGTCGGATAACTCTTTAGTATTACCCATTTCGCACCGACCAAAAAGGGACAGGTTCATTTTGGCAGGTTTTAGAAGCGGACGGTGAAGGTGATCTGGTTGCCGTGGCCGCAGACGGAAGCGCTCCCGCCATGGGCTTCGGCGATGGCGCGCACCACGGATAGGCCCACGCCCGAGCCGCCCGTCTTGGAGTTACGCGATACGTCCGCGCGATAGAAGCGGTCAAACAATCGATCCAGGTCGCCTTCGGGCAGCTCGTCCACAGCATTCGATACGACAAGCTCGGTGGCGCCCTTACCCTGACCGCGCGAGACGACACGCAGGATCAACTCAATTACACTGCCCTCACTCGCATAGCGTGTGGCGTTATCCAGCAGCAACTCAACCACCTGCGCCACCGCTGCAGCGTCGGCATGGGCCCGCACACCGCTCGCGATCGACGTCGACAGGCGCTTGCCGCGCGCAACCGCCACCGACTCAAACGGCGCCGCCGCCTTGTCCACGGCCTCCGAAAGATCGATCGATGTCATATTAAAGCCCGCCGAGCCCTCGTCCATGCGAGCCAAAAATACCAGACGCTCCGTGAGCGCCGTCAACCGTGCAACCTGCTCGTGAATGCTCTGCGTCCACTCGCTCTCGCCGCTCTCGATTTCCTGCACCTCGTTGGCGGCGTCAATTACAGCCAGCGGCGTCTTGATCTCGTGGCTTGCATCGGTAATAAAGCGCTTTTGCTTGCTGTAGCTCTCGACCATCGGTCGAATCACCGCGCCCGAGGCACCCGCCACAATTGCCAACACCGCCAGCCAGCCAATGCAACTGATTGCCACGCTCGCGCTCAAAAACGAATAAAAGCTTGCGAGCTCGCGCGAGCAGTCCACGAACACATAGGTGGTCTCATCGTCTTGAACGTCAGCCGTATAGCGATAATTGCCGGAAAAACCCGAGACCCAACCCTTAGAATGCAACTTTGCGGCAATACTGGCAGCGCGCTTGGCACCCACCGCGGCAATGCGGGCCGTATTGACATCGGCAACCTGTCCGGCGGCAATCGTCACCGTAAAGTAGCGCGTGTCGAAGGGAGACTCCGCCGTCATACCTTCGAAGTGCCTGATGCGAACGCCCGCTTGGCTATCGCTGGCATCCTTGCCATTAGCGGGATCATCTTTAGGCTCGTCCCCCCAATCGATACCGTCCTTGCCCGCCAGGATATAGCCCAGGCGCGCATCGGCCATTTTGCAGACATGCGAATAATTGACAATGTTGATGCCGGCGATGATGAGTGTGAGCACCACGGTCACGGCACCCATGGCAACGAGGATAAACTTGCGACGCAGGCGACGGCCCAATGCGTCAACAGAATTTGCCCGCCCCGTACTACTCGAGGCGGTGTGGAACCGCTCCGTCATGCGCTTGCACCACGAGCGTACGCTCACGCCCGCTCGTCCCCTTCGACAACCTCAAGCGAATAGCCCTGATTGCGCGATGCGCGAATGACCACGTTGGCACCAAGCGCCGTCAGCTTTTTGCGCAGATACGAGATGTAGACCCACACCACGTTGGCGCCTTCGGGCGCATCCTCACCCCAAACTTCGAGCATCAGACGCTCGGTGGGCATGCGCGTGCCGGCGTTGCGCATAAAGAGTTCCATAAGCTGAAACTCACGATTGGCCAGGTGCTCCTCGCCCTCGGGGCCAACGAGTGTGCACGATGCCGTGTCGAGACGCACGTTGCCCACGCTGAACGTCGTGGCGTCAATTGCCGTCGCGGCACGCGTCATGGCACGAATACGCGCAAGCAGTTCCTTGGCGGCAAACGGCTTGGTCAGGTAATCGTTGGCACCGGCATCCAGACCCTCGACCTTATCGGACACCTCGCTTTTTGCCGTGAGCATGATGATGGGCAGTCGCTTTCCGGCGGCGCGTGTACGCTTGAGCACCTCGATGCCGTCCATGCCGGGCATCATGATATCCAGGATTGCGGCATCGTAGTCGTTGGCAAGCAGATATTCGAGCGCCGTCAGACCATCGAGCGCGGTATCGACCTCGTAGTCGCTATGTTGAAGAATCGCGGTAAGGGCGCGGGAGAGACCGGGTTCGTCCTCGGCAAGCATCAGTTTCATGGTTGCTCCTTTGGCGCACGACTATACAGGTTTCGATACTGCCGATGATAGCGCACCGTCAGCCGCCTTAGCGCAGCCTTAGCTGCTCAACCTGCGCGTTTTCAAATACACAGGATATGGCTTAGCCAAACTTAAGGCGCAGACGCCGAGCGCCTGGACGCATGCCGGCCGCGAAAAGACAGCGACTCGTCCCTTCGCGGCGCCTTCGTCATGCAAAGTGCCCTGGCGTTATTCCTCGTACGCGCCCTCAAGCCGAAGCAGCCACTCTTTGCGATCAAGCCCGCCGGCATATCCGTTGAGCGATCCATCGGCCGCCACCACGCGATGGCACGGCACGATAATCGAAATGGGATTACGCGCGACCGCAGCCCCCACCGCACGAGGAGACACAACGGGCGCCTCGTTTCCCGGTACACGATGCCGAGCCGCAACACGCTGGGCGATCTCACCATACGTAGCGACCTCACCACGAGGAATAGAAAGCAGCTCAAACCAAACTTCACGCTGAAACGCCGTGCCCATCATATGCAACGGCGGCGTAAACCGAGGTTCCTGCCCTGCAAAATAAGCATTCAGCCAAGCCCAGGAACGCTCAAGCACCGAAGAAGCCGCGCCATGGGCCGGACTCACCGACGACATGCCACCGGTACCGGAAACCGCGTCGGCGCCTTCAACGTGCTCCGCATCTTCTTTGAGCAGCGTAGAGCCAAAGTGCTCCTGCCCCTCAAACCAAAGCCCAGTCAAACCGCGGCCATCAGCGGCAAGCAAGATTTCGCCCAAAGGCGAAGCAAACGTCGTCGTGACCACCAGCGGCTCCTTTCAAAACTTCGCAAACATAATACCGCGAATTGTGCAGACAACCCCACAGATACGTCCGAGCGGGCTCGCAATTGCTTAAGCGAGACTGTTTTCCCCAATCAAGCGAAGATGACGCGGGGGCTCGACGCCAGTGCGGCACCTCCGCCAGCTGAGCTCTAATACTTTCCCGAGAAGTGAACGAGTAAAAACGAAGCCCCGGAGCATCCACACCTTTAGACCAAAAAACCGCAGGATTCGCGCTGCAAAACCGCAGGAAATAGCGGTCAAAATATGCCAATGCTTCGGGGGTCAAAATAAGGTCGTTCACTTCACGGGAAAGTATTAGACCCCGATTCACCCCAACCCCAAAGTCACCCCAGGCAGCAGGCGCGAACGCGCCGCAGCTGCCGGCCGCACTCCGCAGTCCCCCAAGGCGGCAGGCGCGAAGCGCCGAGGCCGCCGCCGGGACCAGAGCCCGCAACAGCCGCGCGCCCCCACATCAGCCCAGCGGCCCCAATCAACAACGGCCCCATCGCAGGCCGCTCGCAGCAGCGTCACCGCAGGCGGGGGCCGGGCTTAGCTTTCAGAACACTCCGCAGACCAGTGTGGCGCCTTGTCCGCGGCTCCGAAGGAGCAGGACAAGGCGCCACACATGGTCGAGGACGTTCTGAAAGCTAAGCCCGGCCCCCGCCGGACAGGTCAACCGCTACTCGCAGAGCAGCTTAGCGATCTGGACGGCGTTGGTTGCCGCGCCCTTACGGATTTGGTCGCCGCAGCACCAGAAGGTGATGCCGCGCGCAGCCTCGGGGTTCGAGATGTCGCGACGCACGCGGCCGACCCAAATCAGGTCCTGGTCGGACGTATCCATCGGCATGGGGAAGCGGTCGTGTGCATCCTCGGCGCCCATGTCGTCAACCAGCTTCACGCCCGGAGCGGCAGCCAGCGCAGCACGGGCCTCCTCAACCGTAATGTCGCGCTCAAACTCGAGCGTAATACTCTCGGAGTGCGAGCGTAGCACAGGTACGCGCACGCAAGTGCAGTTCACGCGCAGCTCGGGCAGGTGCATGATCTTGCGGCCCTCGTTTTGCAGCTTCATCTCCTCAGAGGTAAAGCCCTCCTCCTTGACGCCGCCAATCTGCGGAATCAGGTTGCTCGCCAGCTGGGCGGCAAATGCGCGCGGCTCGGGAATCTCCTCGCCACGGCCCAGGGCGGCAAGCTGTGCTTCGAGCTCGGCCATTCCGGGAGCGCCGGCACCCGAAGCCGCCTGATACGTCGAGACGATCATGCGCTTCACGCCAGCGAGCTGATGCAGCGGCCACGTGGGGACCAGGCCGATAATGGTCGCGCAGTTGGGGTTGGCGATAAGGCCGTGATGCCACTTGATGTCGTCGGCATTGATCTCGGGCACGACCAGCGGCACCTCGGGATCCATGCGGAAGGCATGGCTGTTGTCGACCACAACGGCACCGCGCTTGACGGCCTCGGGCAGTAGCTCCTTCGCGATATCGTCGCCGGCGGCGCCAAGTACGATGTCACAGCCCTCAAAGGCCTCGGGGCAAGCCTCTTCGATCACGATCTGCTCGCCGCGGAACTCGACGGTTTTGCCCGCAGAACGAGCGCTCGCCAGCAGCTTGAGCTTGCCAACCGGAAACTCCTGCTCGTTTAAGCACTCGAGCATCTGGGTGCCCACGGCTCCCGTCGCGCCCAAAATAGCAACCGTGTACTGTTTCATGCTTCCCCCTTTAAAGGTTATGGCTTTTGCCCGCACGCCGAGCAGGCCGATTGTTGTTGCCAGTGTATACAAGAACGGGGCGGACACGAAACCCGCCCCGTCGAAACGAAACCGAAACGAAACGCCCCGCACTAGATTATTGGCACTTGTCCCAAAAATCCACCGGGATGGCAGCTACTTATGGAGCGCGGCCAGGGCGGGATCGACCGGCGCGGGAGCCTCCAGATCGGAGACCTTCACAATGCCGTTCTCGTCGGAGAAGGCGCGGTAAATGGTCTGAATCGCCAGATCAAAGTCCTTCTCCTCCACACCGATGATGATATTGATCTCGTCGCAGCTCTGCGAAATCATACGCACGCTCACGCCAGCCTGGCCAAGCATGCCAAACAGGTGGCCCGAGATGCCGGCACGACCGCGCAGGTTACGGCCGACGGTCGCGATGAGTGCCAGGCCCTCGACAACCTCGATCTCGAGCGGCTCGACCTCCTGCTGAATGTCGCCCACGAGCGAGTACAGTGAATCGTGCACATCCTGCTCCTGCACCACGGCGCCAAAGCGGTCGACGCCGGTGGGCATATGCTCGACGGAAACGTCATAGCGCTCGAAGACCGAAAGCGCGCGGCGCATAAAGCCGACGCGCGGCTTGGTGCGGTCGCGGGCCACGTTGATGGCGACAAAACCGCGCTTGCCGGTCACGCCGGTAATGATGGGCTCTGCCTCGCCCTCATCAGCCGTCTCGCTAATGATGGTGCCAGGGTCCTGCGGCGCATTGGTGTTCTTGATGACCAGCGGAATGCCCGCCTCGCGCACGGGGAACACGGCCTCCTCGTGCAGGACGCTTGCGCCCATGTACGAAAGCTCGCGCAGCTCCTCGTAGGTAACGCGCGCAATAGGCTGAGCCTCGGGAACAATACGCGGATCAGCAGAATAGAAGCCCGAGACGTCGGTCCAGTTCTCGTAAAGGTCGGCGCCCAGGCACTTAGCCAAAATCGAGCCCGAGATATCGCCGCCGCCACGGTCGAGCAGCTTGATCTGGCCCTCACGCGTCGCGCCGTAGAAACCGGGCATAACAAAGCCGCCCTGCTGACCGTACTCCTGCACCAGCTCGGAGGTGCGGTTCATGCTGAGCGTACCGTCGTGATGGAACGCCACAACCGTCGCGGCATCCAGGAACGGCAGGCCCAGGTACTCGGCCATCAGGCGAGCGGTGAAGTACTCGCCGCGACTCACCAGTTCCTCGGTGGAGTAGCCGCCCGAGCGAGCGCGCTCGGCAAAGGCCGCGAACTCCTCGCGGATGGGATAGGTGAGCCCCAGCTCGTCAGCGATATCAAAATAGCGCTGGCCAATGTCCTCGAGCAGTTCCTCGCACGACACGTGGTACTTAACGTGCGCGTTAACCAGGTAGAGCAGGTCGGTCACCTTGGTGTCGCCCTTAAAGCGGCGGCCGCAGGCGGAAACCACCACAAAACGGCGGGCAGGGTCGGCGTCGACGATGGCCTTGATCTTTTTGAAGTGTTCGGCGTCGGCGACCGACGAGCCGCCAAACTTGGCAATCTTAATCATGGGCTGGAGGTTACCTTTCTAAAAAGCCTCTGCGAACCTGTTTTGCGCGCTCTGATACCATGGTTTCACCGATTGGGACCAAGGTATCCGAGGAGCACTGTTATATGGGAACTTATCATAGTACACGAGGACGCACTTTATCATGCTCAAGTAAGGTGGCAATCCGCACCGGCATAGCTCCCGACGGGGGTTTGTTTGTCTCGGACGAGCTTGGCACCCAGCAGGTCGATATCAGCTCGCTTGCCGATAAATCGTACTTTGAAATCGCTCAAAATGTGTTGGGAATGTTACTGAACGATTACACGGACGAAGAAATTTCGGTCTGCGTGAATGAGGCTTACCGCGGCACGTTCGCGAGCGAAGAGGTCACACCACTCGTCAAACTTAACGCAGCACCGGGCGCTGACGCCCCTCAGACCTATGTGATGGAGCTCTTTGGCGGCCCCACGAGCGCCTTTAAGGACGTCGCCCTGCAGATGCTCCCCCGTCTGATGGCCCGCACTTCCGCCAAGGACGGTGGCGCCGAGCGCATCATGATCGTCACCGCTACATCGGGCGACACGGGCAAGGCGGCACTCGCCGGCTTTGCCGACGCCCCGGGCACGGGCATCACCGTCTTTTATCCCGAGGGCAAGGTCAGCCGCGTGCAGAATCTGCAGATGTCCACGCAGGAGGGCGATAACGTCGCCGTCTGCGGCATCCGCGGTAACTTCGACGATGCCCAGAGTGCCGTCAAGCGCATCTTTGCCGATAAGGAGCTTGCCGAGCGTCTGGAGGCCGCCGGCACGGTGCTTTCGAGCGCCAACTCCATCAACGTCGGCCGCCTGGTGCCGCAGGTCGTCTACTACTTTGCCGCCTATGCGCAGCTGCTGCGCGCCGGCGCCATCGAGGCCGGCGACGCCGTGGAGTTCTGCGTACCGACCGGCAACTTTGGCGATATCCTGGCCGGCTACTATGCCAAGCGCATGGGTCTGCCCGTCGCCAAGCTCATCGTCGCGAGCGACAAGAACAACGTGCTTGCCGACTTCCTGACCACCGGCGTCTACGACCGCAACCGTCCGTTCTTCACGACCATCTCGCCGTCGATGGACATCCTTATTAGCTCCAACTTGGAGCGCATGCTCTACTTCCTGTCCGATGGCGACTGCGAGCTCGTTGCCGGCCTTATGGAGCAGCTGGCGCAGACTGGTCGCTACGAAGTTCCCGCCGACCTGCTGGCAAAGATTCAGAGCGTCTTTGGCTGCGGTTGGGCCAGCGAGGACGAGGTCCGCGCTGCCATCAAGAGCTGCTGGGACGCAAATGGCTACGTGATCGACCCGCACACCGCTTGCGGCTATCACGTCTTTGAAAAGGTCGCTCCCGCCGAGGGCGCCAAGGCCCGCGTGCTGCTTTCGACCGCCAGCCCCTACAAGTTTCCGCGCGCCTGCTGCGACGCCCTGGGGCTCGACGTTCCCGAGGACGACTTTGAGGCCATGCGCGTGCTCGAGCAGGCCACCAACACGGTCGCCCCGACCCAGCTCGCCGAACTCGAATCCAAGCCCGTCCGCTTCGAAGACGTCTGCGACGTCGACGAGATGGCCGGCTACGTCGAGTCCGCAGCAAAACGAATGAGCACCAACTAGATCCCTTATTAAGCGCCGGCGAAAGCCGGCGCACCTTCTTTTTATTTAGCTTTTGGGATGATGACGAGCAAGCGAGCGGGTCTGGCCGTTTAGTTCGTCGCGAGTTCCGCACGAGCCGGAAAGCACTTAATGTGCTTTCCGAGCGAGCCAGGACTGCCCGAGCAGCGAACTAAACGGCCAGACCCGCCCAGGAGGACCCACATGATCAAAATCACCGTCCCAGCAACCAGCGCCAACCTAGGCATCGGCTACGACACCCTCGGCATGGCCGTCAGCCTCTACTCGCACTTCACCTTCGAGCGCGCCGACAAACTCACCATCACCGGATGCCCCGAAGAGTTCCAAAACGAGAACAACCTGGTCTACGTCAGCTTTGTCGATGCGCTTGCCGCATGGGGCGAGCCGGCTTTTCCCGTTGCCATCGACATTCAAACCGACGTGCCCGTCGCTCGCGGCCTAGGTTCCAGCTCCACTTGCGTCGTCGCCGGCATCATGGCAGCCGCCGCGCTGACGGGCCATACCGTCGACCGCGCCGAGCTCGTCCGCATTGCCACCGAGGTCGAGGGGCATCCCGATAACGTCGCCCCCGCTATCCTGGGCGGCGCCGTCTGCTCCTTTACGCCGACCGATTCGCTCCCCCAGTGCCTGCGCTACGAGGTGAGCGATCGCCTGCGTTTTATTACCGTGATTCCGCCCTACGAGGTACACACGAGCGAAGCACGCAAGGTCGTGCCGCAGGAGATTCCGCTCTCCACCGCCGTGTGGCAGATGGGCCGCATCGCCGGTATGACGCGCGGCTTGGAGACTGGTGACCTCGATCTGATTGCCGCCGCCAATGACGACCGCATTCAGGAACCCTATCGTCGCCGTCTGATTCCCGACTACAACGCCGTGCGCGACACCTGCCTTAACGGCGGCGCCAAGACCATCTGGATCAGCGGTTCGGGCTCGACCCTTATGGCTGTGACCGACGACACCATCGTGGCAAAATTCCTGCAGGTCAAGCTGCGCGAGCAGTTCCCCAAGTGCGACACGCATATCCTCACGTGCGACACCGAGGGCGCTCAAATCGAGTACCTGTAGCGCCCTGCCTCATTGCTCCCACCGGTCCCCTTGGGGCTTCCCCTGAAAACGTCCTCGATCATGAATTGCCCCGTCGTCCGCTTCGCGCGACGGGGCAATTCGATCTGCGGATTGTTTTCAGGGGAAGCCCCAAGGGGACCTGCACAGCCTCGCCAGGATAATCGCATTTGCTGATTTAATATTGCGCTCCTTCGGAGCTGCGGATAAGCGGTCCTCGTGCTGCGGAATATTTTTAAGGGGATGCCCCTGGGTGGCCCTATGGCAACGTGGCTAGCGATGTCTACAGGGACCCACGCTTTGAAGGGGCGCTGGGCCGATAGTTTGGCTTTTTATTGATAGGGGCTCTTGCTAGGCTGGAGCACTTCCTAGAGGCGGGCATCGGCTGCGTGCTTGGTTTACGCTGCGCTGGTTTCTTTGTATTCGAAGACTGGTTCTAGGAGGTCTTCGATGTTGCAGTGGAGGGCTTTTGCTATAGCTCTTACGATTGTTACCGAGGCTTCGTTGATGTTTCGCTGGCGCTGTTCGTACATTTGGATTGAGCGGAGTGATACGCCCGATTCGTATGCCAGGTCTTGTTGGGTTTTCTTAAGTCTCTTTCTTGCTAGTGCTAGCTTGGTTTGACGAGATGTTTTCTTCGCCATATCGCAAACAAGACTCGCCACACGTTCCTCTGAGGCTTCATGCCAGGGGTAGTACAGGTTGCGCAGTGCGTCAAACGGAACGACATGCAGCAGATCTTCGAAAGACTCTCCTAGGCGCCACTGCAGGTATGCCAGCATCCAGCCCGTCCAATATTCCGGCGTCTTCTCAAATCGATAGGTGCGGTCCGGTATAGGCCTGTTTTGATAGCCCGACCTTTCGGCGATAAGCGCGAACAGCTCAACGCCCGATTTTCCCGATACTACCCATGCGTTGCCGCGTTCGAACTCGCGAGCTACGCCGCTCAGGCAAAAGAGTTCAGCAACTTCCGATCCTTCTGCTCCATAATCGTTAACGGCATAGTCAAAGCAGTCACCGAGATTGTTCATTGCATCCTCGAGGTAGTAGACGGGGTATGTCCTACTCGGCCCACGATCCGTTAACTCTTGGATCATTTAAATCAACCCTCCCTGACATCAAATCCCTAATGTCGACACCCTCGGTGTCAAATCCGTTTACCGTATCCAGGTACTTACGTCGAGCGTTCTGTTCTCGCTCAAATCGTTTGGGATAAAACTCAGCTCCCGAGGCCTGCTTCCAATCGCGGAACCTGATCGCCGAGAACGCGCGCTCACTCATAAGCGCATATTGAATGCCCAAATCCCCCAAAAACATAATGCGCTGCAATTGCCTGAGCGAAATCATGCCGTTGACAAACTGTCTTGCAAACGAGAAATAGGAATCGTCAGCACGATAGCCTCGAATAACGTCATAAGGAGAAACATCAATTAAGCAGTTGTCAAGTAGATAGCGAAGCCCCTCGCGTGCTACTGGCGTTGAAACATTGAATTCTCTGTTATTCGCCAGAATTGCAAGCCAGTTGAGAATCGAGAACTCACCTGATTCCAAATCCAAAATCGCAAGGCCATCTAAATCAAGCTCATAGCGATTGGCAATGCCATCAGACTCGGTCCGGCATGCCCACTCCATTGCCATTTCCTCATGCGGTGTGCAATAAAACCCGCGCCCATAGTCATTGAATTGCCTGCATTTATCCAACGATGGATGATCGACAACAACGTCCGACCCGTGCCAAAGCTCCATATCGACCTCCTAAAAAATATCACCTCAGTGATAGTTTACCAATAACTATCACTGAGGTGATATAGATAAGAGCTTTTGAGGGGTTGCAGCCCGATTAGAGGCAGGCCTCGGCGATGCGGCGCTTGAGTTCGTCGATGCCGGTGCCGGTCTGGGAGCTTGTGATGATCACGTTCTCGGCCGGGACGTTGAGCTGCTTTTTGATGGCTGCTGCCTGACGGGCCTGTTGGGTGCGGCTGAGCTTGTCGGCTTTGGTGAGGCAAACGATAAAGTTGAACTCATTGCCCTGCAGGTAGTCGATCATGTCATGGTCGAGCTTGCTGGGGTCGTGACGAATGTCAACCAGCGAAACAACCAGGTTAAAGCTGCGCTCGGAGTCAAAAAAGTCGCCAATAAGCTCGGCCCAGCGATCGCGCTCAGCTTTGGAGCGACGGGCGAAACCGTAACCCGGCAGGTCGACAAAGTGCACGTCATCGGCCTCAAAGAAGTTGATGTTGCTCGTCTTGCCCGGCGTACTCGAAACCTTGACCAGGTTCTTGCGGCCGAAGAGCTTGTTCATGATGGACGACTTGCCCACATTGGAGCGGCCCACAAAGCTCACCTCGGGGCAGGTGGACTCGGGAATCTGCGAAACCTTGCCGTAGCTGGCAACAAACTTGGCAAGCTGATAGTTAATGGAATCGGCCATGGACACTCCTTGGTCGTAGGTTTTTACAAAACGGGCGTGCTATTGCGCGGCGGCGATACGACGAACGATGTCAAGCGTGATGCCGCTCGCGGTGCGAGCGTACTCATCCAGATCGAACTCGCGCTCGCAAAACGCGTCATATGCCTCGTCACAATTATCGCTGATAGCGCGCAGCACCAGGCAATCGACACCATTCTTGGCCGCGATGTGCGCGATTGCCGCGCCCTCCATCTCGACGCAATCGGCATGCGTGGCCTCAATCGCAGCGTTACGCATGGCGTCACCCGTAACAAAGCGGTCACCCGTGGCGATAGTGCCACACAGGAACTGCTTGGGGTCCTTCTCCGCAGAATTCTCATCCGCCGAGGCATCCACAAATCCATGCTCGGCAAGCACGGCGGCGGCAACATCAGCCAACGCCGGCGTCGAGACAAACTCCTCGAGTCCCGGCGCCGACTCGGCGATGAGCGCCGTATCAGTATCGAGATAGCGCAGGCACTTGCCTATAACCACGTCGTTAATATGGAGCTTAGGGTTTAGGCCACCCGCAATGCCCGAAAACACAACGGCCTGCGGGGCATATTTGCTGATGAGATGCTGCGTTGCCGCCGCGGTGTTTACGGTTCCCATGCCAGCGGTCGTAGCGACAACGGACAAACTGTCGAGCTCACCGCTGACAACGGTCAAACCCGCCTCTTGCGACACACGAGCGCCGTTCAGTTCTTCTTTAATCTGCGCGACCTCTTTTTCGAGCGCACCGATGATTGCGATGGTAAGCATACCATCCCCCAAACCTGTGAAAACTGCTTATCCACGGTATGGTACCAGCATTTTGACTCAACCGTGTCAGCACCAAGCCGTTAGGCCAGTACAGCTCGGGTATCATAAAGGGGCAAAATGGCTTGTTAGCCGATAGCCGACCTGAGCTCCGCACGGCGCTTTTTCATGCCGGTCATAACGGCATTGCGCAGCTCGGGCATGCGCGCGGTATCCATCTGGGGCACGCCCTCGAGCTTATAGGGAATGCCCAGTTGCTCGTACTTAACGACACCCATCGTATGATACGGCAGCATCTCTAAACCCACCACGTTGTGCCATGGAGCGATGAGGCGACCGAGCTTCTCGCACTCCTCCACCGTATCGGTGATACCCGGCACCACCACGTGGCGAATAACAACCTTAATCTTGCGACGTGCCAGCTCATCGCCAAACGCCAGAATGCGTGCGGGATCGCAACCGGTCAGCTTTTTATGCTCGGCCGGATCGGCATGCTTAATATCGAGCAGTACCATGTCGGTCTCGTTGAGCACGGCATCGAACTTCTCGGGGTGGTTGGGGTCAAATGCATAGCCACAGCTATCTAGGCAGGTATGTACACGGCCATCGGGGTTGTTATGCATAGCACGAAACAGATCGGCCAAAAACTCGGGCTGCAGGAGCGGCTCGCCGCCGGACACCGTAATGCCACCGCTGCGATAGAACTCGTGGTTACTCTGGAACTCATCCATCAGGTGTTCGACGGTCACCATGGTGCCGCCGTTGACCGACCAGGTATCGGGATTGTGGCAATACGCGCAGCGCATGGGACAGCCCTGAACAAACACCACAAAGCGGATGCCGGGTCCGTCGACCGTTCCCATCGTCTCGATCGAATGCACGCGGCCAAGGGCAAACGCAGAGTCCTCGGGACGAGCGTCCACACCCTCAAGCGTCATTTCTGCCATTCGCGCTACCTTGCCTCTCATTGGTTTTAGTTACATAAATGCCAGAGCCATTCTAGCCCATACGCATGATGGTGAAACGGTTTAGCGGTCAATTGGGTTGTTCTATTTGGCCCCACACAAAAGCGGCGGGAAGGTTATCACAACCCACCCGCCGCCGAGGCAATAGATATCGATAGACACCAGGCCTTACGCCTTGAGCGTGAGCACCGCGCCGAAGGCGGTCGGGCCGCAATGGCTCGATATGACGCCGCCGACCTGAGTCCAGGTAATGTCCTTAAAGCCCAGGTCGTGCGCATAGACTTCCATGTCGTCGCGCAACTCCTCGGAAAGACCCACCGAATACGCCAGGCCAATATGCGAGTAGTCGATCTCGCCCTTCTCTACCATGTGATCAATAAAGGCACGGGCGCACTTAAGCATAGAACCGCGGAACTTCTTGGTCGCCACGAACTTGCCGCCCGTCACCTCAATGCAGGGCTTAATCTTGAGCAGATGGGCGCCTAGGAACGCGACGTTGGACAAGCGGCCACCTGCCTTAAGGAAGGCAAGGTCGGTAGGAACAAAGCCCAACAGTACGCGGTCCATGACGGAGTTCGTAAATGCAAAGATCTCGTCGACGGTGACATCGGGGTGAGCCTCGATGTATTTGGCGGTCTCGACGACAACGAGCGACTGGCCCACCGAGACAAAGCGTGTGTCCATGGAGAACACGTAGTCGCGCCCCTGGGCCGCAATCTTAGAGGACTGATGCGAACAGGTCGTGGCCTCGGAATATGCAAGATGCAAAATAGTCGCGTCGGGTTGCTCGGCATGGATGCGGTCGTACACATGCGCAAAATCCGCTGGCGAACAGCCACTGGTCTTGGGCATCACGCCAAACTCGTTACAGCGCGAGTAAATCTCGAGCGGATCAATCGAGCCATCCTCGACGGTCTCGTCGCCAATCGTGACATGCATGGGCACGCGCACGATGCCGTAGCGTTCGCAGAGCTCTGGCGTCACATCCGAACCAGATTCAACCACGATTACGTACTTGCCCATTCTTATCACGACCCATCTCGACGTTGGTTTTTTAATATATGACGCACGTCCACCGTCCTGCTGTAGAACGGCCTCCAAGCGCCAAAGAGACGCCGTCCCTTGCACACAACAAAGGACAGCGTCTCCCTGGAAAACTCCGTGCTTATTTGAGATTCTACACGGTTTATTAAGGAGTGTTACTTATTCCGCAAACGGTCGCTATACGCGATAAGCGGTAGCTGGCCGCGGCAACTGCGACACATTCCGCCCAACAAGTCCAATCGTGCTCCATGCACGGTTAATGAGCGAGGCGGTAGAAATCCATCGACGCCGCACCCTCGGCGCGCAGCTCCATCGCCGGAACCGCCGGCGAATAGGTACGGCTCGTAAGTGCCGCCTCGCCACCGTTGGCAAAAATCTCGACCATCGTAGTGTCCGAAAGCACGCGCAGGTCGCGAAGTTCGCCGAGCTCGATCGACCTCTGGTCGCGTCCATAGCCTTCGTCGCCCATATCGAGGGTAAGCATCCCGTCCGTATAACGCACAAAGACACCCTTGCGGATTTCGAGCTCGATCATCTTGGCTCCCTCACAGGAAACCACGACATCAAACAGGCGTCCCGGCTCCTCAACGGTCTCACCGCCTACAGCACGAACGCAATCGCCGCGCATCCTCTCAATCTCGTGCGCCGGCCACTGGCAGAGCTTGCCGCCGCGCATGCTCAGCTCTCTCGGCACCGTCAGCGCGCACTGCCACCCGCGCGCCACCGTCGGGCTTTCTGTCGTCGCATCGGGGCAACCCGACCATCCGATCATCAAACGCCGACCCGCAGCGTCCTCAAAGGACTGCGGGGCATAGAAATCAAAACCGGCATCAACCATCGGAGGCATGCCCTGGCCGACGATCTTAAAGCTCGGCGCCCCCCAATCGGCCTCGATGGAGAACCACACGCACTGATGCGGATTGCGGTAACGCCAGCCATCGGCGGGCACGCCCTGCGGACAGCAAACGAGAATAAGCTCGCCATCGAGCTCAAACAGATCAGGACACTCCCACATAAAGCCAAACTTCTCGCCCAGCTCAATGCGCGTCGCATAGCCCCAGTCCTCTAGATCACGCGAGGTATAGACAAGCACGCACCCGCGATCGTCTTTCGTACGAGCGCCGAGAACCATGTAGTAGATACCGTCGTGTTCAAGGATCTTGGGGTCGCGCACGTGCGTACCGATATCGTCGGGGTAATCGACCGGCCCAACAGCTATGCGCTTCTCGCCCAATTCGTCGGGATTCTCGGCAACCATATGAATTTGGTTTTGCTCACGGCCCGTCAACACGTAGTCGTAATCATCACGGTCAAAATGCTTAACGTTGCCGGTATAGAAGTAGTGAATCTTGCCATCACGTACAAAGGCAGAACCAGAATACGCTCCACTCGAATCCAAATTGGAATCGGGGAACAGCACGGGGCCGTGATTCTCGTACGTCACAAAATCCTTTGTCGTCAGATGGTTCCAAAGCACTGGACCGCCATGCGCAGCATCGAACGGATCGTATTGATGATAGATGTGATACGTATCACCAATCTGAACCAAACCATTGGGGTCGTTGAGCCAGCCAAGCTCAGGCTCCACATGGAACAAAAGTCTATCGGGGTCGGATGCGATGCGAGCCGCCGTCTCATCCTGTCCGGCACGCCACTGCTCATAGTCCGCGCGTGTCACCTTATTTTTTTGATTAAACATCGCCGTTGACTTTCTCGTCTATGGGAAAGGACGCTCGACTCACACGAGCCGAACGCCCTTCCCCAAATGGACTTATCCGCACATTACGCTGAACGGCTCAACTAGAAGCTAACGTCGAAGCCAGCGCCAGCGCCCTCTTCATCGGTGGTCGGCACGCCCTTTGCCTTGTTGTAGGCAAAGATCAAGACGATCGGCACGATGAAGGCGATGAGATTGCCAGCCACATACCACACGAGCGTCTCGGGCGTGACGATGAGCAGGCCAAGCACGCCGGTCAGACCCTGACCGATGGCGCGCACCTCAAAGAGCTTCACGAAGGCACCGCCGCAGCCTGCACCGATGCAAGCGCAGATGAACGGGATGATCGAGTAGCGCATGTTTGCAGCAAAGATTGCGGGCTCGGAGATACCGACCAGCGTCGGGATAAAGGACGACATGCAGATGTTGCGCTCTTTGGAATGCTTCTTGTGAATGAGGTACATGCCGATGGCGCCGCCGCCCTGGGCGATGATGGAAACCGACCAGATGGCCTGGATGTAGTTGAAGCCAGTCGTGGCAACGAGGTTTGCCTCGATACCCTGGATGAACTGATGCGTACCGGTAACGACAAGCGGCTGCAGGAACGCGGCGAAGACAAAGGCACCAAAGACGCCCATCCTGTTGTACAGGATATCGATTACGCCGGCGAGGAC
Organism: uncultured Collinsella sp.; assembly: GCA_902491895.1. Lineage (GTDB taxonomy): Bacteria > Actinomycetota > Coriobacteriia > Coriobacteriales > Coriobacteriaceae > Collinsella. The sequence goes on from CABUJH010000001.1 coordinate 41,094, forward strand.
GTCGCCGATCAGGTTGCCGAGCGGGCCGAACACGGTGAACAGGGCGACGTTAGCAAGAATCAGGGTAACGGTCGGGACAAAGACGAACGAAACGACCTCGGGGATGTACTTCTGGGCAATCTTTTCGACCTTGGCCATAAACCAGGCAGTCAGGATTGCAGGGAACACGCCACCCTGGAAAGCAACCATGGGAATGGAGAGCGGACCAAAGTTCCAGTACTCAGCACCCGTCGGGTCCATAACGAACGTGTTGCGGTTCATAAGGCTCGGGTGAACCATGACGATACCGACGAGGATGCCCAGAATCGGGTTACCGCCAAAACGCTTCACCGCGCTGTACATAACCAGGACAGGCAGGTAGTCAAACGTGGTGGCGATAATGGCAAAGAAGCTTGCGAGGTTCTTGAGGAACTCGCTGTGATCGGCAAGGCTGCCCTCCATGCCAAAGAGGCCGTTGGCAACGATCAGCGACTTAAGGCCGATGATGATAGCGGCGCCGACGAAGGCGGGAATGATGGGAATAAAGATGTCCGAGAATACCTTGAGGACCGAGAAGAACTTGCCCTTCTTGTCCGCCTCGGCGCCCTTGACCTCGGAAGCGCTGATCTCCTTAACGCCCGTCAGAGCCATAAACTCATCGTAGACCTTGTTGACGGTACCGGTACCGAAGATGATCATGAGCTGGCCGCTGTTGTACAGCACGCCCTTGACGCCATCGATGTCCTCGAGCTCGGCCTTGTTGTACTTGCTCGTATCCTTGAGCACCAGACGCAGACGCGTAACGCAATGCGTGGCGCCCTCGATGTTCTCCAAACCGCCGACGTTATCGACGACTTGCTGAGACACTACTTTGTAGTCCATGTTCCTCTCCATTCCTTTACGAAATCATAAGACGTTTTGATGCCATTACAGAGACGCGATCGTTGCATTTGCGCACTTGAGCGTACCGTCGGTGACCGTCAGCGCCACACCCTGGCCCTGCTTATTGCAGAAGCGCGCGTTAAGCGCAACATCATCGACAAAGATGGTCGCGATATCGTCGTCAACGACCAGGCGCACATGATGAGTGCCCTCGCCCTTAAAGAACAACGGACGCTCGAGGCCCATGTTGTTGACCTGGAACCACGGATACTGGGGGGCCGCCGTAAACTCGAGCTTGCCCTCACGCAGGTTGGCGCGGAACTCATAGGCAAGACCGGACTCGGCGTCCTCGGCAAGCTTCACCGAGAAGCCGGCAGCGTCACCGGCGAGCTCGATGTCGGCATCGAGCATATAGGTGGAACCGGCATCCGCGGCGAGCACCTGCTCGACCTTGCCCGACTCGCAGGAAAGCTCAAAGGCCTCGACTGCCTTAGCCTCGCCAAAGGCGCCAAGCATGCTGTCGGGGAGCTTGGTGCCGAGCGTTCCGTCAGCACGCTGAACGATCTCGAGAGGCATAAAGGTGCCACCCCACAGGTAAGAGCTGGGGTCACCGCCCTCGTCACGCGTAGGAACCCAACCAAAGAGAACGCGGCGCTCGCCATCAAATGCGGTACGCGCGGCATAGTACGCGCGGCCATCGAAGGAATCGTCCGCAGGAGTGATCCAAGGACCGTTGATAGAGCGAGACATGCGGTAACGGGTCTTGTTGCCATCACTGTACTCGGAGAACACCAGATACCACCAGTCGCCCATCTTAAAGAGATCAGGCATCTCGAACATGGTGTACAGGCCCGGATTCCACCAGTCGCCCTGGAACTCCCAGGTATCCAGGTCCTTGGAGGTGAACTTGACCAGACGACCGGTCATCAGACGCTTGTCCTCGCCCACACGCGTGCCGAGGATGAGCATGTACTCTTCGTTCTCCTCATCCCAAAGCACAAAGGGATCGCGCCAGTTGCGGTCATCGTAACCCTCCTGGGGCGGAAGCAGCGTCTCGGCGATGTTCTTCTCCCACTTGACGGCGTCGTCACTCGTTGCGTGAAGAAGAACCTGCTTCATCAAGCGTGCCTTGACCTTATCGCGATTGCAACCAGTGTAGAGCGCATGGTACTTGTCGCCCACCTTAAACACCGTGCCGGCATAAACATACTGGTCGACTTCCTCGTCGCCGCCACGCTCAAGGCTCTCGCCAAAGTCTTTGTAATTGACGAAGTCCTTGGTCGTAGCGAGTGCCCAGCCAAACGGCTCTCCGAAAGGTCCGGGGTTACGTGTGTCACGCTGGTGATAGAGATAGAACGTGCCGTCCTCGCCGTACGGCATGATGTCGCCTACCCAAATTCCCTCAGGCTGGTAATACACCTTGTGCATCCGAGACTTCCTTTCTCACGAGATACTAACTCGGTACAACTGCAAGATATGTCAATCGTTTTCATATGTCAAACGTTTTCACACCAATACGTCTTTTCGCAGTTCCAGTCGTCGGCAAACGGTTGACATATGCCGGCGAACGGTCATCAGAGGCGTTTGAGGAATTCTTTTGGCACGGGATGAACTACGCGGTTTTACCCTCAATGAGTTCAACGGGGAGCTTGATATTCGATTCGGGCTTTTCGCCGTTAACCAGAGCGACGATGGATTGCGCCGCGAGCTCACCGATGCGATCGATATCTTGGCGTACGGTTGTTAAGTCAGGCATAAACGTCATAGTGCGGCGGGCACCATCCGCGCCCACGACCTTAATATCATCCGGAGCGCTCAAGCCGCGCTGCTTCATCACGTTAAGACAGATAGCCGCCATCGTGTCGTCTCCCGCAAAGATGCCGTCAATATCGGGGTTCTCATCGAGGATCTTCGCAACGACCGCGCTCTTTTCGTCGTCGGGCTTAACGAACTCGACCTCACGGACAAGCGCGGGCAAACCGGCCTGCTCAACAACATCGAGGTAGGCATCGGTACGCTTATTGGCAGGCATGCGCATGCGGCTATTGCTGCGCAGGCACAGGATGCATGAACATCCGTCATCGATCAGGCGACGCGTGGCAAGTTCGCCGATGCTATAGCTGTCGCTCGCAATCTGAACAGAGGCTTCGCCAAGGTCGCAGTCGATACCAACCAGACTCAAGCCCATCTCGGCATACGCCTCGGCACCGATATTAAGCGAGTTGACGATGACGCCATCAACCATATTGCGTCGAAGCATGTCGATATAAGAGCGCTCAAGCTCGGGTCGATTGGCGCTATTGCACAGCAGCATCTTAAAACCGTTTTCGGCCAGGGTATGCTCAATGACTTGAACCACTTGGGCATGAAACGGACTGCTGACATAGGGGACGATCATACCGATAAGATTCAGGCGACCGTTGAGCATGGCACGGGCGATATCGTTGGGCGTATAGTTGATGCGCTTCATCGCGGCATGGACCTTATCGCGGGTCTCTTGGCTAATATAGCCGCGATTATTAAGCACGCGAGATACCGTAGTAGGCGAAACCCCCGCCACCGCTGCAACTTCCTTGATGCCAGGCTTAGCCGTATCCTTAGAACGAGCACTCTCGCGAGCCATAGCACCCTCCCCCATCAACATGTCATACGTTTACATACGAACAAAGCATACCCCAACAACAGCGGGAAGACGGTAACAGCACAAGTAAGTAAACGACTCATCCAAATAATTAGGAGAGTTCCGCCTAAAGGGTGACTCCAAAGGACCCCACATGGCCGGTTTTGGGTTATTTTCCAAAACATCCCGCAGGACGCAAAGAGGCTCCGCCGCGCAACGCGCGCAGCGGAGCCTCTTTGCATGTCCGAGGACGTTTTGGGAAATAACCCAAAACCGGCCCCAGTAATCCTACAGGAGTTGAACCCTTTAGAACTTGTCGTGGAAGGTACGCGCAATGACCTCGTCCTGCTGCTCCTTGGTGAGCGTGTGGAAGTTCACGGCATAGCCGGAAACGCGGATGGTCAGCTGCGGGTACTTCTCGGGGTGAGCCTGAGCGTCGAGCAGCGTCTCACGGTTGAAGACGTTGATGTTCAGGTGGTGGCCACCCTTCTCGGCGTAAGCGTCGAGCATGTGGACCAGGTTATCGGCCTGGGTCTCGGAAACTTCAGAAACCTTCATAATGTGTCTCCTTCGATTAATAGGCGCCGGCCGAAACCGGCGCGCTAATCAGTAATCGTTATTGTTAGTATAGCACTAACAATAGTTACTCGCCCAGCTGATCAAGGTCGATATCGCCAAAGAACACCTGGTCCTCCTTGCCGAGCGCACTCGGGATGATGGAGAAGGTGTTGGAGATGCCGTCCTGAGCATCGCGGAACGGGAGCTTGGAAACCGAAGACAGCGAAGCGATGGCGCCGTGGCTATCGCGCTTGTGCATGGGGTTAGCACCCGGGGCGAACGGCTGGCCAGCCTTGCGGCCGTCGGGCGTGGAGCCGGTCTTCTTACCGTACACGACGTTGGAGGTAATGGTCAGAACCGAGGTCGTGGGCACGGAGTTGCGGTAGGTGTCGTTCATGCGGATGTACTCCATGAACTGGTGCACAACGTCGTGAGCGATCTGGTCGACGCGGTCGTCGTCGTTACCGTACTTGGGGAACTCGCCCTCGGTCTCGAAGTCGACGATGATGCCGTTCTCATCACGGACGGGGTGGACCTTGGCGTACTTGATGGCGGACAGGGAGTCAGCCACGACGGAAAGGCCAGCGATGCCCGTAGCGAACCAGCGGTGCACGTGCTTGTCGTGCAGAGCCATCTGGATGCGCTCGTAGCAATACTTGTCGTGCATGTAGTGAATGATGTTCAGCGAGTTGACGTACACGCCAGCAAGCCACTTCATCATGTCGTTGTACTTGGCCACAACGTCGTCGTAATCGAGCGTATCGCCCTCGACGGCGCGATACTTGGGGCCGACCTGCTTCTTGGAGACCTCGTCAACACCGCCGTTGAGTGCATACAGCAGGCACTTGGCCAGGTTGGCGCGAGCGCCGAAGAACTGCATCTCCTTGCCAATGCGCATGGAGGACACGCAGCAGGCAATGCCGTAGTCGTCGCCGTGATAGACGCGCATGAGGTCGTCGTTCTCGTACTGGATCGAGGAGCTGGCGACGGAAGTCTTGGCGCAGAACTTCTTGAAGTTCTCGGGCAGACGGGTCGACCACAGAACGGTCATGTTGGGCTCGGGGCTGGTACCCATGTTCTCGAGCGTGTGCAGGTAGCGGTAGCTCATCTTGGTAACGAGCGTACGGCCGTCAACACCCATGCCGCCGATGGACTCGGTGACCCACTGCGGGTCGCCGGTGAACAGGGCCTGGTACTCGGGAGTACGGGCGAACTTGACCATGCGGAGCTTCATGATGAAGTGATCCACGAACTCCTGGATCTGCTCCTCGGTGAAGGTACCGTTGGCAAGGTCGCGCTCAGCATAGATGTCGATGAACGTAGAGGTACGGCCGATGGACATAGCGGCGCCGTTCTGCTCCTTGACGGCAGCGAGGTAGGCGAAGTACATCCACTGGATGGCCTCCTGCGTGTTGGTAGCAGGGTTGGAAATGTCGAAACCATAGGTCTCGGCCATCATCTTGAGCTCGCCGAGGGCGCGGATCTGCTCCTGCAGCTCCTCACGATCGCGGATGTTGTCGGCGGTCATGACCGTCGGGGTGGAAGCCTTCTGGGCCTCCTTGTCCTTAATCAGGTAGTCGACACCGTACAGGGCGACACGACGGTAGTCACCGATGATGCGGCCGCGGCCATAGCCATCGGGCAGACCGGTGATGATGTGAGCCGAGCGGCAAGCACGCATCTCGGGGGTGTAAACATCGAAGACGCCGGCGTTGTGGGTCTTGCGCTCGAAGGTGTAGCGCTCGACAACGTTCTCGTCGACCTTGTAGCCGTGCTGGCTGGCGGCCTGGCAAGCGATGCGGATACCGCCGTTGACGTGCAGAGCGCGCTTGAGCGGCTTGTCGGTCTGGAGGCCGACGATGGTCTCCTTCTCGCGGTGGGCGTTATCGATGTAGCCAGCGGGGTGGCTCACGATACCCGTGACGGTCTTGGTGTCCATATCGAGGACACCACCCTGCTCGCGCTCCTTAAGCAGCAGGTCGAGAACCTCGCCCCACAGCTCCTTGGTACGCTCGGTCGGACCCACGAGGAACGACTCGTCGCCCTCGTAAGGGGTGTAGTTCTTCTGGATGAAGTCTCGGACGTCAACCTCTCCCGTCCAGATACCTTCCTTGAAGCCTTCCCATGCCTCCTGCATTGTGTAACCACGCTCCTAGTTACGTGTAATGCGGCGCTCTCTCACACCGCTGCTTATTGAATTCTTGAATGTTCGGCTTGCATTACCGGCTTCTTCCGTTCTTCACCACACGTTGGTGCAGGAAAAACGTTTGTCCACCTTGGAACTACAACCCAAAACCCAAGATTTCACCCGTCTGAGAAGGATAACATAGCCACCCTCTCCATCTGGGCTGTTATATGTTTCTTTTTTTATACCATTAGGGCGTTTTTAACAAATCCGCAGGAAATGCGAGCGTGAACAACTACCGTTCACCGATTTGTTTAGTTTTTTCCTTGCCTTTGTACGACGTTCACTCTAGCTGTTATGCCAGCTTTAGCAGGGTAAAGTGCCTCTGAGTGGGCTTTAGGACGTGCTCAGAGATCTACCCCTAACTTTGCTGATACCGACGGTGTACGGAGGTCGCCTAAAGGTTGTTTTCTAGGCATGTCCCAAAATCTACCGTATAGGGTGCGCGTGCGGGGGTATCATCTTTCACCGAAAATAGTTTCTAGTGTTAGGGGTTTTCGGTGGAAGATACCGATTTCCATGAGCTTGGACGTCAGCTCCTTACTGAGTTTGGCGGCATTCACCAGCGCGTTTCGCGCTTTGTGGACAAAGCTCTCAGCGGCGAGATGGCCGTCATGCGCGCCCTCATGCTCGCTGGCGGTTCGCTCACGCCGAGCGAACTCGCTGATCGTGCCTGGGTCTCGAGCGCCCGCATCGCCAATATCCTACGCGCTCTCGAAGCCAAGGGCTGGATCGAGCGCGAGCACTCAAAGACCGACCGTCGTCGCGTACACGTCACGGTGACCGACAAGGGATTCCAGGATCTCGAAATCAAACGACGGGAATTCGAGAACCGCACCGCGGCTTTCCTCGAGCAGCTCGGCGAAACAGATACCCAAGAGATGGTGCGCCTTCTTAGACGTGCCAACGAAATTATCGACCGCAATCAAGAAAGGAGAGATGCCGAGTGAGGATTCTCAAGCTCTTTAAAAAGCATATCCTGGCACTGTTCGCAGCTATCGTACTTATCGTAATCAGCTGCAACGCCGATCTGGCACTGCCTACCTACATGAGCGATATCGTCGACGTGGGCGTGCAGCAAGGCGGCATCGCCTCGCCCGTGCCCGACACCATTCGCGCCGAATCGCTCGACGACCTCGAACTCTTTATGAGCGCCAAAGACGCCAAGACGGTAGAGGCTGCGTTTGGCAAGGCTGACAAAAACGGCATTCGAACGTACAAGGGCACCGAGGAAGAGCGTGCCGATGGAGGCAAAATTACCGACATTATGAGCCTGCCCGAGACCGTCGTCCTTTCGCTCAACCAGGGCATCGACGCCGACTCCATGGGAGACATGACCGGCACGTCCAGCGAGAAAGACAGCGACGCCGCTCAGGCCATGCCCACGCCCGAGCAAATGGCAGCGATGACGCCCGAGCAGCTCGCCGAGATGCAGCAGAAGGCCGCAGCGGCGCAGAATATGCAAAAGCAGATCGACGCCGACGGCGGCAAGATCACCATGAAGAGCCTGCGCCTGGGTGTCGAGGGCGGTCTGGTAGACCAAAGCAAGCTCGTCGAGGGCGCCAACGAAATGGCGGACAAAATGGGCTCCATGTCGGGCTCCATCGTCACCCAGCGCGCCGTGAGCTATGTACAGGACGAGTACAAGGCGCAGGGCATCGACCCCGCCGACGTGCAGAACGCCTACCTGGGCCGCATGGCGACCACGATGTTTGGTCTGTGTCTGGTGTCGCTGGTCGCCACCATCCTGACCGGTGCCGTGGCTTCGCGCACCGCCTGCTCCATCGCCCGCGACCTGCGCCGCGAGACCTTCAACAAGGTTATGCACTTCTCGCCGGCCGAAGTGGGCAAGTTTAGCCAGGCCTCGCTCATCACCCGCTGTACCAACGACATTCAGCAGATCCAGATGGCCGCAACCCTGTTTATCCGCATGTGCCTGATGGCCCCCGTCATGGGCATCGTCGCCGTCATGCGCGTCCTGGCCAACCATACCGGCCTAGAGTGGACCATCGCCGTGGCCATCATCGCGGTCTCGGCCGTCGTCGGCGTGCTTATGGGCCTCACCATGCCCAAGTTCAAAAAGATGCAGAGCTTTGTGGACCGCGTGAACCTTACCGCCCGCGAGCTGCTCGACGGCCTGATGCCCATCCGCTCGTTCAACCGCGAGGAGCATGAGCTCGAGCGTTTTGACAAGGCTTCGCTCGACCTAATGACCACGCAGCTCTACACCAACCGCGCCATGAGCTTTATGATGCCGCTCATGATGCTGGTCATGAATTGCATCACCGTGCTTATCGTCTGGTTTGGCGCGCAGGGCGTGTCCGACGGCGTGATGCAGGTCGGCAACATGATGGCGTTTATCTCCTACACCATGCAGATCGTCATGGCGTTTATGATCCTCACCATGGTTTCGGTCATCCTGCCCCGCGCCGAGGTCGCAGCCGAGCGCGTGGAAGAGGTCATCACCTGCCCCACGAGCATCAACGACCCCTCCTCGCCCAAACTGCCCGCGACCAGCGCGTCACGCGGTGAACTCACCTTCCGCGACGTGAGCTTCCAGTATCCCGATGCCCGCGCCGATGTCATCAGCGGCGTGAACTTCACCACGCATGCCGGTCAGATGCTCGGCATCATTGGCTCCACGGGCTCGGGCAAGTCCACGCTCGTGCAGCTGATTCCGCGCCTGTACGACGTCACAGGCGGCAGCATTTCGCTCGACGGCATCGACGTGCGTGACATGACCCTTTCCGAGCTACGCCGCCGTATTGGTTATATCCCGCAGCAGGGTCGCCTGTTCTCGGGCACCGTCGAGAGCAACCTCAAGTTTGCCGGCGATATGGTGAGTGACGAGGATATGCGCCAGGCGGCACGCGTCGCCCAGGCGGAGGACTTTATCGCCGAGCGCGAGGGCGGCTACGACTCCCCCATCAGCCAGGGCGGATCCAATGTCTCGGGCGGCCAGCGCCAGCGCCTGGCCATCGCCCGCGCGTTGGCCAAAAAGCCCGAGGTCGTGGTGTTCGATGACTCGTTTAGCGCCCTCGACTACAAGACCGACGCTCGCCTGCGCGAAGAGCTGGCCAAAAACGTCACCGACGCCGCGCTCGTGGTCGTGGCCCAGCGCATCGCGACCATCATGCACGCCGACCAGATCATCGTGCTCGACGACGGCCACGTAGTGGGCACCGGCACGCACGAGGAGCTGCTGCGCAGCTGCCCGGCGTACCTGGAGATCGCACAGTCACAGCTTTCCGCCGAGGAGCTGGGGCTTACCCAAGAAGAAATTGCAGCCGTCATGGAAGGAGGCGAGCGCTAATGGCAGACGAGACCAAGACTCAGATTCCCAAGCCCACCCGCCAGCGTGGTCCCATGGGCCGCATGGGCGGCATGCGTCGCGGCGAAAAGGCCAAGGACTTTAAGGGCACCATGAGGCAGCTGCTCGGCTATATCGGCCAGCACAAGATTGCCGTGTTTGCCGCCGTCGCCTTTGCCGTGTGCTCGGTCATCTTTAACATTGTGGGACCCAAGGTGCTCGGCCAGGTTACGACCAAGCTGTTCGAAGGCCTGGTCGCCAAGGTCAACGGCACCGGCGACGTTGACTTTGACTGGATCGCCAAGACGCTCGGCTTTTTGCTCTGCCTGTATCTGGCGAGCTCTGTCTGCAGCCTGGTCCAGGGCTGGCTCATGACCGGTGTCACGCAAAAGATCTGCTACCGCATGCGCAAGGAGATCGCAGCCAAGATTGCCGTCGTGCCGATGAGCTACTTCAATGGTCACAGCAAGGGCGATGTGCTCAGCCGCATCACCAACGACGTCGATACACTCGGCCAGTCGCTCAACCAGAGCGTGACGCAGCTTATTACGTCCGTCACGCAGATTATCGGCGTGCTCGTCATGATGCTGTCGATCAGCCTGCCGCTCACCGGCGTCACCGTGCTCACGCTGCCGGCCGCCGCGATTATCTTAACGGTGATGATTCACTTCTCGCAGCCGTACTTCCGCGAGCAGCAGCAGGTCCTGGGCACCGTCAACGGCATTATCGAGGAGGATTTTGCCGGCCAGAACGTCATTCAGGTGTTCGACCGCGCCGAGGCTTCGATCGAGGAGTTCGACCGCCAAAACGACCGCCTCTTTATTAGTGGCTGGCGCTCGCAGTTCCTGTCGGGCCTGATGATGCCGCTTATGAGCCTGGTGGGCAACATGGGTTACGTGGGCGTTGTCGTAGTGGGCGCGCAGCTCGCGCTGACCGGCAATGCCACGCCCGGCGACATCCAGAGCTTTATCCAGTATGTTCGCAACTTTACGCAACCCGTGCAGCAGCTGGGCAACGTGAGCAACACGATGCAGTCGATGGCCGCCGCCACCGAGCGCGTGTTTGAGTTCCTGGCCGCGCCCGAGGAGGAGCAGAAGGCCGACGCGCAGATTCCCGAAAAGCGCCCCGGCCACGTGGAGTTCGACCATGTCAAGTTTGGCTACACGCCCGACAAGACCATCATCCACGACTTTAGCTGCGAGGCGCAGCCCGGCCAGACCATCGCCATCGTCGGTCCCACCGGCGCTGGCAAGACCACGCTCATCAAGCTGCTGCAGCGCTTCTACGATGTGGACGGCGGTTCGCTGCGCGTCGAGGGCGTCGACGTGCGCGACTGGGACCGCGCGGCGCTGCGCGGCGAGTTTGCCATGGTGCTGCAGGATACCTGGCTGTTTAACGGCACCATCCGCGAGAACATCCGCTACGGACGCCCCGACGCGAGCGATGCCGAGGTCGAGGCCGCTGCGCGCGCCGCACGCTGCGACCACTTTATTCATACGCTCGCCGGTGGCTACGACTTTATGATCAACGAGGAGGGCACCAACCTGTCGCAGGGTCAGCGCCAGCTCGTGACCATTGCCCGTGCCATTTTGGCCGACCGTCCGGCGCTGATTTTGGACGAGGCGACATCCAACGTCGACACCCGCACCGAGGAGCTCATCCAGCGTGCCATGGATGCGCTGATGCAGGGCCGTACCAGCTTTGTCATCGCGCACCGCCTGTCCACGATCCGCAACGCCGACGTGATCTTGGTAATCCGCGACGGCGATATCGTCGAGAAGGGCACGCACGACGAGCTGCTCGCCCAGGGCGGCTTCTACGCCGACCTGTACAACTCGCAGTTCGACGAGGCGGCGTAAAACCGGCAGCAAACAACCGCAATGCCAAGAAAACGGGGGCGCAGGACAACCTGCGCCCCCGTTTTGTGTCCTCCGAGCCTCGAAACGCCTTCCCTGAGACCTCATTGACGGCGCTTTCCAGACCCCGTGGGCAAAAAATGGCAAATATGAGTACTGTTACTTTTTTAGTATCAGCCAAAACAGCCTCAAACGACCTCCTTGCGGCCTCTATACGCCTTCAAATTAATCAAAACGCCCGTTAGCGGGCTTCTGCGTGGCAATGTTAATGAACATATTTTTCACTTTGTCTATTATCTTGCTAGACCGATATGCTACTAGATTAGCAACCGTACTCATATTTGGCATTTTTTGCCCACAGGGTGTTTCCTGGGGAACCGACAATAGCCTTAGGGTCCCGCGCGACGCCACTCCCTCCCGGTATCCGCCGACGTTCCCCCATATAAAACCTGCCAAAATAAACCTGTCCCTTTTGGCAGGTTTCGGGGTGGCGAGGGGTTGCACTTTAGCGTGCGACAGCGGATAATGCCGAACACTCGACAATACGCTTATTGCTCTTTCTATAGATTGAGGAGGCCCCTATGGCCATGGAATTCAAACGCAGGTTGCCGATCCCCATGGAGATCCGCGAGGAAATGCCGCTTTCCGCCGAGCTTACTGCCAAAAAACAGGCATTCGACGCCGAGGTCGCCAAGATCTTTACCGGCGAGGACGCGCGCAAGGTACTCATCATCGGCCCGTGCTCTGCCGACCGCGAGGATTCGGTGCTTGAGTACATGAACCGACTGGCCAAGACCGCCGAGGAGGTCAAAGACAAACTCATCATTATTCCGCGCGTCTACACCAACAAGCCGCGCACCAAGGGCACCGGCTACAAGGGTCTGCTGCACAACCCCGACCCCGAGGCGCCCGATGACCTGCTCGAAGGCGTTAAGGCCATCCGCCACATGCACCTGCGCGTTATTGAGGAAACAGGCTTCTTCACCGCCGACGAGATGCTCTATCCGTCCAACTACCAGTACCTCGTTGACCTGCTGAGCTATGTTGCCGTGGGCGCGCGCTCGGTCGAAAACCAGGAGCATCGCTTAGTATCGAGCGGCATTTCGGTGCCCGTGGGCATGAAGAACCCCACCGCCGGTTCCACCACCGTCATGCTCAACTCCATTTACGCCGCTCAGGCGCACCAGAGCTTCATCTTCCGCAACTGGGAGGTCGAATGCGACGGCAATCCGCTCGCGCACGCCGTTATGCGTGGTTACATCGGTCTCGATGGGCGCACCTACCCCAACTACCACTACGAGCACCTGGAGCGCCTGGCCGAGCGCTATACCGAGCATGCCGGTTACGCCAACCCGGCGGCGGTCATCGACTGCAACCACGACAACTCGGGCAAGCGTCCGCTGGAGCAGTACCGCATTTGCAAAGAGGTGCTCGACAGCTGCCGCCGCAACGAGTCCATCTCCAAGCTGGTCAAGGGCTTTATGATCGAGTCCTACCTGGAGGACGGCAACCAGCCGGTCGATGGCGGCGTCTTTGGCAAGTCGATCACCGACCCATGCCTGGGCTGGGAAAAGACCGACTACCTCATCCACGAGATCGCGGAGCGGGTGTAGGTTACGGCGTTTTACCAAACGCCGTAACCGGCCGACGCTGCGCGGGTCGCATTTGGACAATCTGACGTTCAACTTCAAGGGCGCGACCAGAAGGTCAGCGCCCTTTCGTTTCACGTCACCTTGTCTCAAATGCGACCCGCTCGCTGTCCGTCCTCTACCTGCGGCGGTCTTCTAGCAGAAAAACCAAGTGAGTAGACTTTTTGCAGGAGGGCAAGCACGCCCCAAAACGCCACAGCTCTGACCTGCAGTTTTATAGATCATTTGTCGCGATGTGCTCGGCAAGTTCAAAAAAGTCTACTCACTTGTATCTGAGACGCACCAGATTGGCAAAAACCGCCGCGAAAGGGCCCCTGGTCCCTTCGCGGCGGTCATACGCCTCTGATTTTGCGACGGTTTTGTCCGCTTGTTACTCGCTGTAGCGGGTGGCAATGGCGGCTCGCACCATGCCGGTGCTCATGAGGTAGGTCACCAGGAAGTAGCCACCGTATGCTGCCAGGAAGATTGCACAGGTGAGGCTCACGGTGCCGCCGATGCTCATATTTCCGAAAATGCTCACCAGCTCGATGATCACCTTAAGTGCCACAAAGGAGTGCGCCAAGCCCACTGCCAGCGGGAACAGAAAGAATACCGCTTGCTGCGCCATCACCGAATGGCGAATCTGGCGGTCGTCGCAGCCAATCTGTGCCAGCACACGATAGCTGCGGCTGCCGTCGGCCACGTTGGAGAGTTGCTGGATCGACAGAATCGCCGCGCATGCAACGACCAATACAAAGCCGATGTAGATGGCTAGGTAGCTAATAAGACCGTTCATTTGCGCTGCCTGCGTGTACATCTCGGAGCGTGTGATGAAGGTTCCCCACGACCCCGGCTCCTTGCCGTCAACGAGCAGATTGTCGAGCACAGTGTATTTAATACTCTCGTCTGCCTCGGTCGTATCCATCCCCTGTTTGTAGTTAACGAGCAGGCTACTGGAATACGGCTGCAGATTAAGTTGGAACAACAGCTCGTCGGCAACGACGACGGTACCCGGATTACTGCCCATCGCCGAGTTGGCGATGGCCGCCGCATCTTCGTCCGACTTATCGGTTGCGGGCTTGAGCGTATGCCCGCCCAAGGTAAGGGCATGGCCGCCAGCCATATACTTGGTGTACAGGTCGACCAGCTCGCCGCCCATATCACACGTGAGCAGATACTGGTCGTGACCGATGTGCACCGGCTCCTCGCCCATCATCTGGCGCAGTTTGTTGTACTGGCTCGCCGGCGTCACAAACAGACCCATCGTATCGGCATTGCTACCCCCGAACGCCTTGGGAAGCTTTTCGCCCATGGCCTTGCACATTTCACTTGGAGTCACCGAAGGATCCGAACCGCCAAGCGGGTAACTCAGATACGAATCGATCTGCACATGCTCACCGGCAACATCGGCGATATTGACCTTCTTGCCGGTCTCGTCGTTGTTGTCCGCCGACTTGCCCTTACGATCGCCGTGCCATGGATCGCCGTGCCATGCGGAGTACAAATCGACCGTACTATCGGCCAGCACCATGCGATCGGCTTCAGACGGATTGATGTACTCTTTGTAGTAGTCGAGCGTATCGGGCGTGTAATAGACATACGTCTGTGACACGTCAACAGGGTTATAGCGCTCCAGGTTTTCGTTCATCACATTGGCAATCGACATACCGCATGTCACCGAGGTGATGGCCAAAAACAGGAGCATCGCGATGACGCCCATCGAAAAGCACACCGTGTTGACCTTGGCCGCAAGCTGGCGCACGGTAAACATGTTGAGGCCGCGCCAATACACGCCGCGCAGGCTCTGCAGCAGCTTGATGAGCATGCCCGAGAGTCCCCAGAACAGGGCAAAGGTGCCCACGGTAACCATAGCGGTCGTAATGCCAAACTGGTTCATGGCCTCTTGCAGCTTGCTGTCCGTCGCGGTTAGCGGGAACCCATCACGTAGCAGACGGTAATAGGCCACGCCCACAAGCACCACGCCCACGGCAAAGATGGCAATCGCAATCCAGGGGTTGCGCGTCTTGATGCTCTCGTTGCGACGCTCGGCACCCATAAGCTCGATGAGTTTGGTACGACGCACGGCGCGAAGGTTCAGCAGTAGCGTGAGCACAAACATTACGAGCATGCAGGCAAGGGTCAGATTGAACGCATGCACCGAGAAAAAGAAGTGGAAATTGGCAATCTGTGTCTTAAAGAGCGAGGCCGTAAAGAACGTCATGAGCTGGGAGAGTCCCACACCCAGCACAATGCCGGCGACAAAGGCCACGACCGATACTATCACCGTCTCGAGCGCCATGATCGTGGCGACGCGCCCGCGCCCCATGCCGAGCACCTGGTACAGGCCAAACTCCTTCTTGCGGCGTTTCATGATGAAGTTATTGGCATACACCATCAAAAAGGCCATGACACCGGCCAAAAAGTACGTCAGATCGCCGAGCATGCTGCCCATTACCTGCGCCAAGCCCTTTTCATCGATGCCGGCGATGTCGACTTGCATCGAGATGGTGTTAAAGGCATAGAAGACCGTGACGCCCAGGGTGAGCGTCAAAAGGTAGACGAGGTAGTCGCGGCCGGCGCGGCGGACGTTGCCCCAAGCGAGTTTACAGAGCATCGGAGCCCTCACCGCCCATCATGGCAACGACCTCCATAATGCGGTCGAAGAACTCTCGGCGGTCGGTGTCGCCGCGGCGCAGCTCGGTGAAGATCTTGCCGTCGCGAATGAACAGCACGCGGCTCGTGTAGCTGGCGGCAAAGCTGTCGTGCGTGACCATGAGCACGGTGGCGCGTAGGCGGCGGTTAAGGGCCTCCAGGCTCTCGAGCAGCAGGCGAGCGCTCTTGGAATCGAGGGCGCCGGTGGGCTCGTCGGCCATGATCATGGTGGGGTCGGTGACGAGCGCGCGAGCCGCGGCAACGCGCTGCTGCTGACCGCCGGACATCTGGTAGGGATACTTGTCGAGCACCTGACTGATGGACAGGCGCGCTGCCACATCCTGCACGCGGGTCGAGATCTCTGCCGAGTTTGTGCGGGCGATGGTGAGCGGCAGGGCGATGTTCTCGCGTGCCGTGAGCGTGTCGAGCAGGTTGGAGTCCTGGAAGATAAAGCCGAGCTCCTCGCGGCGGAACTGCGAAAGCTTAGCCTGCTTCATGCGTGTTACGTCCTGCCCATTGATGCGAATCGTGCCGCTCGTGGCGCTATCGATGGTCGACACGCAGTTGAGCAACGTCGACTTGCCCGAGCCCGAAGCGCCCATGATGCCAACAAATCCGCCGCGGTTGACGGTAAAGCTGACGTCGTTGAGCGCGCGGGTCACGTTGCCCAGCGCTCCATATACCTTTTCGAGATGCGCGACCTCCAGTACCGGGGTCGCCATGTGCGTGGTTTGCATACCGAGTCCTTTCTTGCGATTAGTCTACGGCATCTATAGTCGCAAGAAGACGAGTCGGCTACCATCGATATGGCTTACGCTTGCCTTACCGTTGTGTAAGGTACGGGTAGCTAGCCTGCCGCGTGTTGATATTGAGAGAGGACTCCTGTTGAAGACTGTTCATGTTGCCGCTGGGATCATTCGCAAGGAAGGATCTGACGAGCTGCTTGCCGTGCAGCGCGGCTATGGCGACATGCAGGGACTTTGGGAGTTTCCCGGTGGCAAGCTCATGCGCGGCGAGTCGCCCGAGGACTCCGTACGCCGCGAGCTCATGGAAGAGCTGCAGGTCAAAGTCACCAACCTGCGCGATTTCTATACCGTTGAGTATGACTACCCCGATTTTCATCTCTCCATGGAGTGCTATTACTGCTCGCTCGCCGATGAATCCGATGAACCCCAGAAGCACGACCGCCAGCTCGATATCCGCTGGATTCCGCGCACCTCGCTTGCCACGGTTGAGTGGATGCCCGCCGACAAGGGGCTCATTGATGCCCTGATTGAGCTGAAGGAAGACCGGCTCGAGGCAAGCTCCGCCGATGACGCCGCGCCCAACACAGCCGCCAAGCCCAAGCGCGCACCTAAGCGCCGCAGCAAAAAACGTCCCAAGCCCGGTCTGCTCGACGGCATCGATACCTCGGACCTCTCCGCTGACGAGCGCGAACTGGTCCGCCGGCGCGCCGCCATCAAAAAGTCTATGAAGGGCAACAAGCGTGCCAACACCAAGCCCGAGTTGCTCGTTCGCCAGCGCCTGCGCGCAGCGGGCCTTACGGGTTATCGCTTGGAATGGAAGGTTCCCGGCAAGCCCGACATCGCCTTTCCCGGGCGCAAGATCGCCATCTTCGTCAACGGTTGTTTTTGGCATCGCTGCCCCAAATGCAACCCTAGCCAGCCCAAGCGCAACGTTGAGTTTTGGGAGGCAAAGTTCCGTCGCAACGTCGAGCGCGACCGCGCTGCCGTGGCAGCACTCACTCAAATGGGCTGGACGCCTATAACCATCTGGGAATGCGAACTCAAAAAGGACCGCATCGACGCCACGATGGAAAAGGTCATCGAACAAGTACGCGCCGCCGCACCGCAGCGCTAGGAACGAGCCGTCCACACGCCCCACACAGGCAAGCCACATCCGCGCCACAAACCTTAGAAAGCCCTTAAGCTCAAAACCTTTCAAGAGTGTTACTCAATAGCTTTGACCTGCGGTTTCATCGTAACGCCAAACCAGGTTAAGCCTTTCTTTAGCGCTTCTTTGCAGCAGCCGCGGCATAATACTGCCAACGCACGGGACCTAGCAGCATACCCCGAGCGCAATCTTTTGGTGGACATCGAGGAGGCCGCATAAGCATGCATTCTTCCAATGACGCAGCACAGCAGCCATCCCTAAAACATGCAAACCTTTTCTCCTTCCCCCCGACACAGAGAAACGGTCTCCTCGACTCCCCCACCACAAAAACCAAGCGCTCAGCCAATCAGAGCCTCAACTTACGAGCATCCTTCGAAAAGCTCCAAGCATCCCTAGACAAGGCGTTCCCCGAACAGGCAAGAGCAATCTAAGCCCATCGCGCTTTATACTGATGCCATGCGAAACATGGATCACATAGAATTGCACCGCGGAGGACGCGAGGAAGCGTTTCCCGAGACCGCCGAAGACTGGCCCTATATTGCCGAACGCGCAGAATTCGCTCGCTATCCGGGCAATTCCGTCCCCTGGCACTGGCATTCCGAAGTTGAGCTTTTCTACATGGAGCAGGGAGCGATTGACTATCGAACGCGCGCGGCTCATGAACACGTGCGCTTTGAGGAAGGGTCCGCCGGCTTTATCAACGGCGGCGTTTTGCACAGCACGCTGCAATCGCCCAATTCGGCGCCAGCCATTCAAATGCTGCATATCTTTCAGCCGTCGATGCTCGGCGATCCCGCGGGACGCCTTCAAAAGCGCTATATCAATCCTTTGCTGCAATGTCGAGGCGTCGATGTGCTCAAATGGTCGCCCACCAACCCCGACGATATGTCCTTTATCGATTTGCTAAAGAGTTCCTTTAACCACGACCTTCAACGGCCGCAGAACGAGATGGCGCTTCGGAATAGCTTGTCAGGGCTCTGGATTCAGATTTACGCCAAGGCCGAACCGCTCTTTTCCTCCGACAACGCCTCTTGGATGACCAACCGCGACGTACAGTTCAAGGCAATCCTGGACTATATCCGCGCAAACTATGCAGCCGCTATAGATGTGCCCCAGATGGCATCTGCAGCCGGCGTAAGCGAAAGAGAGTGTTACCGCATTATCGAAGCTTGCGCAGGAACGACCCCGGCGGCATATCTGCGCGCATACCGCGTAAACCGTGCTTGCGAACTTTTGGCACACACCACGCGAACGGTCCAGACAGTCGCGCGCCAATGCGGCTTTGCGACAGCAAGCCATCTTGGCCAGGTATTTAAAAAACAAATGGGGTGCACTCCTTCGAGCTATCGAGCAGCGAGGCAGAATCTCGATAGCACCAGGCAGAAATCCCGCTAGCCTTTCTTCTGTCACCGCATCAAACTTGCAGGCAAACAACAGAGAGGAGCAATCATATGAAGCACTTTGACCATATCGTATTTGACGTTGATGGGACATTGGCAGATACAGAAGAAAGCGTTCTATCATCGCTTGTCCAGATTGTCCAAGAAGAGACCGGCAAAACGCTCCCCCGACACGAGCTTGAATTTGCCCTCGGCATACCCGGCAAGGATGCCCTTGAGAAACTCGGAATCTACTCGCAGGCAACGTTGGATCGCTGGTGCCAAGTTGCCGCCAGCTTTAAAAGCACCATCAGCGTGTTTCCAGGTTTGCTTGAAGTCATCGCAACACTCGCCGATAGCGGCTGCAAACTTGGCATCGTCTCCTCACGTGCGCGCGACGAATACGCAAAAGAAATTGCACCCCTTGGTTTCGATAAATATTTTGAGCGCATCATCCTTGTCGAAGACACAACCGAACATAAACCCGCACCCGCACCCATGCTCGAATATCTCCGGCGTACGGGCGCGAATCCTGGCAACGTCGTCTACGTTGGCGACACCGTCTACGACGAACATTGCGCAACTTCGGCAGGGGTCAGTTTTGCCAGAGCGGCATGGGGATCACACCAAGACATCCCAAACGCCACCTACAACCTCAAAACCCCCAACGACCTACTAACCCTAACAACCAAATAACCCCCGAGCCTAACCCTTTCAGCCCCAACACCACAAGGGCGACGACCTCGAGTAGGTCAACCTGGGAGGGACGAGGGCTTAGTTCCCCAATCTTTCCGCAGGGGGCAAAAAGCCTCGCCGCACGAAGTGCGCAGCGAGGCTTTTTGCATGCCCGAGGACGATTGGGGAACTAAGCCCTCGTCCCTCCCCGGGATATGTAGCGAGTCGGAGTACCCTTGCTGTTACTCTGCTTTGCCCACAGAGTTGAGGTTGGTCATGCGGATCTTAACCAGCTCGGTGATCTCACGCATGCCCTCCTTGGCCGGCTTCTTGGGGTCGAAGCAGGCGGGGTTCTCGGCCATGTAGGCCATGAAGCCCTTGGTGTAGGCCTGACGCAGCTCGGTGGCGTAGTTAACCTTGCAGATGCCGTTCTTCACGGCCTCGGCGACCTGCTCATCGGGCACACCGGAGGTGCCGTGCAGAACCAGCGGCACGTCGACGGCGTCGCGGATGGCCTTGACCACGGACTGCTCGATGTGCGGATCGCTCGTGTACACACCGTGGCTGGTGCCAACGCCAATTGCGAGGGAGGTGCAGCCGGTGCGCTCGACGAACTCCTTGGCCTCGGCCGGATCGGTGTAGGGGCTCTCGCCCTCAACCGCGGGACCGTCGTCCTCCTTGCCGCCAACCTTGCCGAGCTCAGCCTCGACGGGCACGCCCATGGCGCGGCCAGCGTCGGCGACGGACTTGGTCAGAGCGATGTTGTCCTCGAAGGACTCGTGCGAGCCGTCGATCATGACAGAGGTGTAGCCAGTGCGGAAAGCCTGCATGCAGCGGTCATAGCCATCGCCGTGATCGAGGTGCAGAGCGACGGGCACGGAAGCGCGCTCGGCGGCAGCCTTGACCATGCCGTAGAAGTAGTCCAGACCAGCGGTCTTGATGGTGCCCGGGGTGGTCTGCATGATGACGGGGGACTTGGTCTCCTCGGCAGCGGCCAGAACGGCCATAACAAACTCGAGGTTCTCGACGTTGAACGCGCCAACGGCGTAATGACCGGCCTGAGCGTCCTTGAGCATCTTTTCGGTGGTAACAAGTGCCATGAGCGTTTGCTCCTCTCCCTCGCCCGCATCTGGACATCGGGCGTAGTTGTTCACAAGGCGTTTTACCTTGCGTTTTACTGCGCTCATTGTATGAAATTCAGCGGCTTTGCACGTGCGAGATATTGAGCCCATGCAGGTCAATACAGTCGTTTTTGAAAAGTAAACGGAAGGAATTTGAACCGAGCGGACATGTTCGATATTGAATTTTGAGCGTTCAGCGTCTTTCTTTTATAGAAAAGATAAGTAATCGAAAGGTATTTTCTTACTCAAAAAGAAAATGAACGAAAATAGAGTCAACACAATTCCTGCAAATTTGGCCGAGAATGGAGCAGCTATGGCCCACGCAACAACCCGAGCCTTCGCCGATGAGCGTCGTGCCGCCATCATGGAAATGCTTGAGCATAATGCCTCGGTGCAGGTAGCAGAAATCGCCCAGACCTTTGGCGTGTCCTCCGTTACCGCCCGCGCCGACCTGGACGCGCTCGCCGAAGCAGGCAAGCTGCGCCGCACGCATGGTGGCGCCGTATCGCTCCACAAGCGTCTGACTGTTTCCACGCAGGATCGCCGCATCAATGTCAACGTCGCCGCCAAGCAGGCCATCGCGCAAAGCGCCATCGAGCTCGTCAATGACGGCGACACGCTGCTCGTTGACTCGGGCACCACGGCGCTCGAGTTCGTCCGGCTCCTCGATCAGCGCGACGGCATCACCGTTATCACGGCCGACATTACCATCGCCGATTACATCGACGAAAGCATGCCCTCGGTCGATGTCGTCATGCTGGGCGGGGCGCTGCGCAAAGGTCATCGCTATCTGTACGGCCCGCTCACTATGCAAGCGCTCCAAATGGTCCACGCCGATCTTGCCGTCATGTGCCCTGGAGCTTTTGTTCCCGGCTGCGGCTTTACGACCGACTTTCCGCAGATGGCCGAGACCAAAGCGGCTATGGTCGGTGCCGCCCGTCAAAGCGTCGCCCTTATGGACGCCAGCAAGGTTAACGGACGCGGCATGTACCGCTTTGCCGAGCTGACCGATGTCGACACCATCGTGATGGACCGTGATCCCGATGGCGCCGTCGCCACCTCAATCGCCGAGACCGTCGACGACGCCCGCCCAAATCTCGTCATCGCCGGCGCTTAAACAAAAACCACCACAAAGGTGCCTGTCCCCTTTGTGGTGGTTTTGCTCGTTAAAAGCGAAATATCGCTACTTGGAAAGCTCGTCGGCGAGGACCTCGATCTGAGCGCGTGAGGCGTCGTTGAGCGAGCCCAGCACGGTCACCTTGTTCTGCGCCAAGGTGATGTCCTTCATGCCCTCGAGCTCCTTGGCCATAACCTTGGCAGCGGTGGGCGCCCAGGAGCCGGCCTCGACGAGTGCCACCGTACGGTTCTGATAGGCGTGCTCGGCAAGCGTATGGATAAAGGTGCTCATGAACGGGAAGATCTCA
Organism: uncultured Collinsella sp.; assembly: GCA_902491895.1. Lineage (GTDB taxonomy): Bacteria > Actinomycetota > Coriobacteriia > Coriobacteriales > Coriobacteriaceae > Collinsella. Next base: position 63,256 of record CABUJH010000001.1, read on the forward strand.
CCCTGATAGGTGATGGAAGCGAGCACCAGACGGTCGTAGCGGAACGCATCCTCAACGGCCTCGGCCATGTCGTCGCGAGCCAGGTCAAAGACGGAGACCTTCTGGCCGCGAGCCTCAAGCGCTGCGGCGAGCTCCTCGACGGCAGCCTTCAGATGGCCATACACACTCGCATAGGCGATCGTGATGCCCTCGTCCTCGGGCTGATAGCTCGACCAGGTGTTATAGGTGTCGAGGTAATAGCCCAGGTTCTCGGTCAGTACGGGGCCGTGGAGCGGACAGATGATCTGAATGTCCAGGTCGGCGGCCTTCTTGAGCACGGTCTGCACGAACTTGCCGAACTTACCGACGATGCCAAAGTAGTAGCGGCGAGCCTCGCAAGCCCAGCCCTCGGGATCCTCGATGTCGTTGGCGCCAAACTTGCCAAAGCCGTCGGCACTAAAGAGCACCTTGTCGGTGGACTCGTAGGAGAAGATCACCTCAGGCCAGTGAACGTTGGGGGCGCCGACAAAGGTTAGGCTGTGGCCGCCCAGGTCGAGCACATCGCCCTCTTTGACGACCATCTTGCGCTCGGGGAAGTCGGTGCCAAAGTAGTTGACCATCATGCGGAAGGCACCCATGCTGGCCACGATCTGCGCCTGGGGATAGCGCTCCATAAAGGCAGCGATGCCGGCGGAGTGATCGGGCTCCATGTGATGAACGACCAGGTAGTCGGGCGTACGACCATCGAGCACGGCCTCGAGGTTGCCGAGCCACTCGTCGACAAAGTCAGCGTCAACCGAATCGGCGACGGCGATCTTGTCGCCCAAGATAACGTAGCTGTTATATGCCATGCCGTTCTCGGACACATCGTACTGGCCCTCGAACAGGTCAATGTCGTGATCGTTAACGCCAATGTAGCGGATATCCTTGGTGATCTCCATCAGGCAAAGCCTCCTAGATAGACAAAAGAGCCCGTCTATCATAGCACTCGTCTTCATAGCCACGGCCATCTGCCAGCATCCTTATCGATTGTTATTGAGGCGGAATATATCGCCATTGACCTGCAAAAACTATGTGCGCGGAGCTGCCGTGGTATGTCGAACGATAAGCTGGCCGGGAATACGAATGGCAACGGTTTTGTCCGTTGCCCCCGCCTTGGGAACCGCATGCTCGAACACCTCGCGTCCACGCTGATGCAAATCGAATCGAACGGTCGTGAGCTCGTTGTGTGCCACAAAATCATCGAGCGAATCGTCGACGCCCACCACGCTCACGTCCTCGGGCACGCGCAGACCGCTATCGCGCAGCGCTGCAATCGCGCCATTTGCCATCTGGTCGTTTGCCGCGTAAATCGCCGTCATGGTGCGATCGTGCTCGGCCAGGTACCTGCCGGCCTCGTAGCCGCTGTTGGCAGACCAGTCGCCCTCGAGCGGCTCTGCCGGCTCGATGTGTTTACGCTCGAGTGCATCCTGCCAACCGGCGCGACGAAATTGCTCGTCGACCGAGAATGACGGGCCGCCAATATAGCGAATCTGCTCGTGCCCTAGCTCAAACAGGTGATCCATAAGCAATAGCGAGCAGCCGTAATGGTCGGAATCGACCGTGGTCACCCGCGGGTGCGCGTACATGGTAACGATGACCGTGCCAATGCCCGGCAGTGGATCAAACGTCTCAAAATCGGGCGCCATGCGACTCATGCCGATAATGATGCCGTCCACCGGCAATGCGGCCATACGACGCGTGGCCTCGGCAAGCGAAAACTCCTCGGTCTTGGACATCTCGACCAGCGTGATGGCGCAATTATGCTCGCGAGCAGCGCTGGCGATGCCGTCGATCATTGAGAGGTTGCCGAACTTGGTGACATCGTTGACGCACAGGCCGACCGAATGATAACGGCCGTCGCGCAGCGAGCGACCGGCATAACTCGGACGAAAGCCGAGCTTTTGCATAGCGGCCTGTACGCGCTGGCGCGTCTGCTCGTTAACGTTAGGCAAGCCGTTGGCGACGCGCGAAACCGTCTGCTGCGAAACGCCGGCAGCGCGGGCGACGTCGGCCATGGAGACCGAACGCGAACTGGTATCGTTGGACGGGCGCCTTGCCACAGGATCACCTTCACCCTTGCGAGATCTGAATAGCGTGAATGCCGGCCCGGGCAGAAATACATCCCGCGCCGAGGCCCGCTATCGTCGGACGCATGTTAACGTACTCTACTTTTTCTATCTGCATCTCTTCTGCTTTATAAGTCCATACGGCAGTACCGTTCACGGCTGAATTTCTACCGATTACCAGATTCTCAAAAAGTGACAAGCGATGTGTTATGAGTACGTTAACATAGCCCGTAACGTGCGGTATCGTGAACACTTGGTTCATGCCGCTTTAAGTTGTTAACGTACTCATAACGACGCAAAACCCACCCGGGCGCGCCAAGGAAAGGACTCCCATGACCACCCCCGACAAAAAGACACTCGCCACGCTCACCAAGCTGTTCGAGGAGGAGTTTGGCCCCATCGGCGACCGCCAGGTGCTCTACGTGCACGCGCCCGGCCGCTCCGAGATCAGCGGCAACCACACTGACCACGAGGGTGGCCACGTTATCGCCGGCTCGCTCGATGTCGCCGTCGACGGCATCGCCGTGGCAACCGATTCCAACAAGGTTCGCGTAGCCGACGAGGGCTATCCCACGTTTGAAATCGCGCTCGACACGCTAGACGTTCAGGAGTCCGAGAAGGGCACGTCCGCGAGCCTCGTCCGCGGCATGGCCCACGAAATCGCTGCTCTGGGCGTTGAGCCCCAGGGCTTCGACTTTGCCTTCACCTGCTCCGTCCCCTCGGGCGGCGGTCTTTCGAGCTCCGCTGCTGTCGAGGCGGCATACGGTCGCGCCATGGAGACGCTCTGGGACGCACCCGCCATCGAGCCCGTCGCGCTCGCCCAGATGAGCCAGCGCACCGAGAACAACTATTACGGCAAGCCCTGCGGTCTGATGGACCAGGCCGCCGTTTGCTTGGGCGGCCTCGCCTACATGGACTTTGAGGATCAGGCTCAGCCTAAAACCCAGAAGCTCGAGCTCAACTTTGAGGATCACGGTTATGCGCTCGTGCTCGTTAAGGTCGGTGCCGACCACGTGGCCGCCACCGACGACTACGCCGCCGTTCCGCGCGAGATGCTGGACGTCGCTGCCGAGTTTGGCAAGGCACGCCTGTGCGAGGTAAACGTGGCGGACTTTGACGCCAAGCTCCCCGAGCTGCGCGCCAAGCTGGGCGACCGCGCCTGCCTGCGCGCCGTTCACTACTGGTACGAAAACGGCCTGGTCGATAAGCGCTGGGCTGCCCTGAACGCCGGCGACATCGATCAGTTCCTGGTCCTGACGCGCGAGTCCGGCGCCAGCTCTGCCATGTACCTGCAGAATGTCGTTGCCAAGCTGGGCTCCGAGCAGCCTTCGATGTATGCCCTGGCACTGGCCGAGCACGTGCTCGACGGCCGTGGCGCCGTCCGTATCCACGGTGGCGGCTTTGGTGGCACCATCCAGGCCTTCGTGCCGCTCGACCTGGTCGACACCTTTATCACCAAGATGAACGGCTGGCTGGGCGAGGGCTCTGCCCGCCACTACGCAATTTCTGACAAGGGGGCTTACGCGGCATGGCTGTAATGACTGACGTGCGCGAGGCCGCGCAGAACCTGATCGAGTACGCTATCCACCGATCGATGATCGGCCAGGACGATCGCATCTGGGCGTATAACACCATTCTCGAGTGCATCGGTGCTACGGGCCCGGCGCTCGACATGGCCTGGGCGCTCCAGGTCGAGAAACTCTCGCTCTTGCACCCCGATACCCTGCCCAACTTTGACCTGGAGGGCACGCTTGCTGCGCTTGCCGAGGCTGCCGTTGCCAACGGCGCCGCCGAGGACACGGCGTCTGGCCGCGACCGCATTGCCATGCGCATTATGGGCGCGCTCATGCCGAGGCCTTCGGTTGTAAACGAGGAGTTCAACGGCCGCATGGGCGTCAACGAGCCCCGCGCCGCGACCGACTGGTTCTACGGTCTGTGCTGCGACGCCGGCTACGTGCGCCGCGCCGCCATCGCGCGCAACATCAAATGGAGCACCCCCACCAACTGGGGCGACCTGGAGATCACCATCAACCTGTCCAAGCCTGAGAAGGACCCGCGCGATATCGCCGCGGCAGGTGCAGCTAAGAACACGGGCGAGAAGTATCCCGCCTGCCAGCTCTGCATCGAAAACGAGGGCTATCCCGGACGCTCCGCCGCAGCCGACGGCGGCGCTCACCCCGCCCGCCAGAATCTGCGCGTCATCCCCATCCAGCTCAACGGCGAGCGCTGGGGCTTCCAGTACAGCCCGTACGCGTACTTTAACGAGCACTGCATTGCCATGAGCTCCGAGCATCGTCCGATGCACGTCGACCGCAAGGGTCTGACCTGCCTGCTCGACTTTGTGGACCTGTTCCCGCATTACTTTATTGGCTCCAACGCCGACCTGCCCATCGTGGGCGGCTCGATTCTGTCGCACGACCACTTCCAGGGCGGCGCGCACGAGTTCCCCATGATGCATGCCGCCGAGGTCTCGCAGTTTAGCGTGCCCGGCTTTGACCAGGTCAGCGGTACCGTGTTACAGTGGCCGCTTTCGGTGCTGCGACTGCGCTCGCACGACCGCGCCCAGCTGCTCGACGCCGCCGAGAAGATCATCCTCGCCTGGCGCGAGTGGACCGATGAGTCGGTGGGCGTCATCGCGCACACAGCCGACGGCGTGGCGCACAACACCGTGACGCCCGTCATCCGCCGCGTCGACTCCCGCGGCAATGCCGGCGGCGAGATTTACGAGGCCTACCTGGCGCTTCGCTGCAACATCACGACCGACGAGCATCCGCTGGGCGTATTCCACCCGCATGCCGAGTACCACCACATCAAGAAGGAGAACATCGGCCTGATCGAGGTCATGGGCCTGGCCATTCTTCCGCCGCGCTTGGTTCCCGAGCTCGGCGCTGTCCGCGAGCACTTGCTGGCGGCCAAGGCCGATGCCAGCTACGACCTTGCTGGCGCGCTCGAGGGCGACGACCTTTGCCGCAGCCACGCCGCATGGGCCAAGGACGTCTTTGCCCGCCGCGCCGACGAGCTTACGGCCGACAACGCCATCGACATCCTGCACGAAGAGGTCGGCGTGGTGTTTGGCCACGTGCTCGACAACGCCGGCGTCTTTAAGTGGGACGAAGCCGGCCGCGCCGCCCAACAGCGCTTTATCGACTCGTTGTAATGATCCCTTGGGGACGGAGGAAAACGGATCATTTCGTCTTCAAGACAACGGCGCCCGCCGGCAACATCGCCGGCGGGCGCCGTTTTTGAGTGTAGTCATTGGGGTCATTCTTAAGGGGCGTTCTTAAACGACTAGTCATTAAAGAGCGTCCCCAATGACTACTTGCGACCAAGGCAACGCCGGTGTCTTGGCAACGACAGCGAAAACGCCCCTAAGCGAGCAAGGTGACGTGAAAGAGGAGGGCATTGACCTTTTGGTCATGCCCGACGATTGAACGTCAGATTGCCGCTTAGGGGCGTTTGCGGCGTCGCGCCGTTACGCGGTTTGGTAAAACCGCGTAACCCTACAGTTCAGTCACGACAACACTGTTGTAGATCTCGTCCCAGCGATCCATGACCAGGTGGCCGGTCTTGGGATCCATGGCGTTGAGCTTGCCGCAGGTATTGGCGGTCTTGAGCACCGTGACGTCGTCGGCACCAGCAGCAATGGCATGCGCAAAGCCTGCGATGGTCGAGTCACCGGAACCCGTCGCGTTCACAGCCGCAATCGCGGGCGTCTTGGCGCGGAACGCGCGACCCTCATGGAAGCCCACCGAACCGGCAGCGCCCATCGAAACGACAACCCAGGGAATACCGGCAAAGCGGCCATCGGCGACAAGCGCCTCGCGCAGGGCATCGACATCATCGGTCGTAAAGGACGTATCCAGCAGGCCGTTAATCTCGGTCAGGTTGGGCTTTACGAGCTCAGGCTTAGCGTCGGACTCAAGCGCGGCCTCCAGCGATGCACCCGAGGTGTCGAGCAGCACCTTGGCGCCCGCCTCCTCGGCGATCTTGACGAGCTCGGCATAGTAGCCGGCATCGACACCACGCGGCAGCGAGCCCGAAAGCGTCACAACGTCCGCCTTTGCTGCAAGCTCGGCGAATTTGGCCGTAAAGGCCTCGAGCTCGGCCGGGGCGATCTGCGGGCCGCTCTCCAAAAGCTCGGTCTGATTGCCCTCGTGCAGGATATTCAGGCAAATGCGCGTCTCACCGGCGATGGGCACAAAGTCGTTCTTGACGCCATCGGCATCCATAAGCTCAGCCATATAGGCACCCATGTGGCCGCCGAGCAGACCGGTCGCGAGCACGTCGTCGCCCAGCTGCAGCAGCACACGGCTCACGTTGAGGCCCTTACCGCCAGCAGTCTTTTCGGGCGTCACACGGTTCACGTCGTCGATGATCAACTTGTCGAGCTGATAGCGCGTATCAATCGACGGGTTCATGGTAACGGTCAGAATCATATTGAACTCCTGTTTCCGGGGCACGACACGCGCGGCCCCAAACATACGATAGCTCGTTAAAGAATCTCGATCTCAAAGCCGCGGGTAACGGTCTCCCCCGGCTTGGCCACCAGGCAGCCACGCTTGTGCTCCAGAATATCGTCCTCGTCGGAGCAGGTGGACAGGCCGCCCCACGGTTCCACGGCCACAAAGTCGCCCTCGGGCTTGCTCCACACAATCAGGTACGGCATATCGGGGAACGTCAGGCGCACGCCCTTGTCCTCGGTCTTCTTGGTCAGCGTAACCACGCGGCTCTCGAGCACGTCGAAGATGGTCTCCGCGAAGTCAAAGAGTTCATGGGTAAGCGGCAGGTTCTGGCCGATCATGGGGTTCTTGCTGCGATGCTCAACATCAATCAGGCCCGTCGAGGGAACGGCAGTACAGAGCTCGGTGGCCTCACGCTGCTCAAAACGAAGCTCATAATCGTCATAGGACTCGCCCTCGTCGAGCGGGCACTTAAAGCCGGGGTGACCGCCCACAAAGAACGGCATGTCCTCGGTGCCCTCATTGGTCACCTCGTACGACACGGCTACCTTTTCCGAATCGATCGTGTAACGAGCAACGATCTTAAACGGATACGGGTACTGCTCGAGCAACTCGGCATGGTCGGCAGAGCTTAGGCTCAGCGCGACCATGTTGTCGCCCTGCTCCTCGAGCTTCCACTCCTGTTTGCGAGCAAAGCCGTGACGGGCAAGCTTGACCTCGCGGCCACCCATGGTCATTGCGTGACCATCTCGAAGGCCGCCGCAGATCGGGAAACAAATGGGTGCCTGGCCCGACCACACCGCCGGGTCGCCCTGCCACAGGTACTCACGGCCGTTGGCCGCAATAGAAGTGAACGATCCGCCAGCCGTGCTCAACGCAATGCGGACAGAGCCGTTATCAAGAACAAACTCCATGGGAATCTTCTCCTTCACATATCATCTCGCACGATCCATTGTGAACGTCGTGCCTTTAGCAGAAAGGTAATGAGGCAGCGCCGCAAACAAAAGAACAATGCACGTCCAGCCCGCTGGGCCAATTGGGCTGATAGCAAACCGGCCCGCGCCCCATCACAGAAACGCGAGCCGTCAACGGACTAGTTAATTACGCCGGATACCCGCTAATCGTGGTATTCGCCGCGGTCCCACTTCTCGAGGAACTCGTCAAAGAAGTGCGGGTCGGCCTGAGCCTCGGCGTCGGCCTTATTGCAGGCATCGATCTTGGCGATCAGGGCATCGTGCTCGGGAGTCTTCTCGTAGGGCTCCTCCAGGAAGGCAAGCATGATATCGGCCATCAGGAACTCGCCGGTGATCTTGCCGCCAAAGCCCACGATGTTGGCGTTGAGCTCGCGACGGGCATACAGGGCAGAGGTCATGTCGCGAACCAGGGCGCAGCGGGCGCCGGGAACCTTGTTGACGGCGTTGGTGATGCCGATGCCGGTGCCGCACAGGGCCACGCCAAAGTCGGCCTTGCCGCTGGCAACAGCCTCGCCCACGGCCTTACCGTAGATGGGATAGTGCGTACGGGTGTGGCTGTAGGTGCCGCAGTCGAGCACCTTATAGCCAGCCTGTTCCAGGCGGTCGGCCAGATAGATCTTCTCGTCCGTAACGATATGGTCGCAACCGATTGCGATGGTCTTCTTCATCAGAACGTCCTTTCGTCTGAATTCACAAGTTGAGGTAGAAGTTCGAGTTCTCGGTGGCTCTCGTTAGGCCATCTTGTTGAGCATGTCGACACGGATCTGGTGACGGCCGCCGGCGTACTGGGCGCGCAGGAACTCGCGGGCGATCTTCTTGGCAACCTCGGTGCCCACAACGCCCGGGCCCATGGTGACCATGCGCGAGCCGTTGTGCTCGCGGGTCATGTAGGCGGAACGCTCGTCGGAAATGTTGGCGACGACCATGCCCTTAATCTTGACGGCGGCCATATAGGAGCCGACGCCGTACTTATCGAATGCGAAGCCCTGGGAATCCTTGTGCTCCAGCAGGTCCTTGGCAACGGCGGTCGCGGAATCGACAAAGTCCGCGGCAGGGGTCTCGGAATAGTCGACGACCTCGTGACCGTCGGCGATGAGCATCTCCTTGATGGACTCCTTCATCGACATACCGTCGGCATCGGAAGCGATTACAACCCTCATGACATCCTCCTTGAGAGATACGCAGGTGCGTAGTTTCTGTTTGGAAGTGTTGAATCGCGTTCAGATCCGGGCATCTGAATGTGCGGTTCTTCACTGTTCATGTTTATTTGAACACATTCGAACAGTAACTGCAACAACTATTTGTTTATCTTTGTTCTTTTTTGAACAAATACCGTTCGCGGATGATTGCTGACCGTCTGGACCCGGCGCGGACGTAGCGACCACGTGTTCAACAAACAAAAGGGCGGCCGAGAACGTGTCTCGGCCGCCCTTCGGCGGTATTCCCCGGTATATACAGCTGTTTTAGCTACTCGGACTGCCCGCCCTTTTTGACGCGCTTGGACGGAGCGCTCAGAAAGCGACCCGTCAAATAGTTCGCCGGGCTGGAAATATCAATCCCCAGCAGGGTGTGCCCCAGCCACAAAAACGCCGCGAGCACCAGCAATGGAATCACGCACGAGGTCACGATCATCACGATGACGCCTTCGATAAGGTCGGTCACCTGCTGCACGATCTCGTCGGTCATCTGCTTGGCACCACTGGTTACCGACGTGACCAGGCTCGAGGCACCGTCGGCAAGCTGCTCAAGCACGTTCTTGGACTCTGTGGACTCGGTCTTTTTCTTGCTTGCTTTGGAGCTATCACTATTTGCCGTACCCGCAGCGTCGGCCGCCTTTTGCTCGGCCGCTTCGATGCTCACTCGATACGTTTCGTCGACCTTCTGCGACACCCAAACGCTTGCAGGCACCAACGCCATGCCAATTATGGCGACCACCAGCACGCGAGTCGCCACGCGGCGCAGGACGGCGCTCGTGCTCCAGCGCCCGTGAATGCCGAGCGACACCGCAAAGAGCACCAACGCAAACGGGATTAAGATGCCCAGGCCAACCGACCACAAAATCGTGAGCAAATATTTCTCTAGGTATAGCACGGCAAGCACGATACCAAGGTTGCCTGAAAGCTGTGCGAGCTGCTCGGCAACCAGCGTTCCCGTATCACCCGGCAGCGCGGTAATGCCCGCAGACAGCGCCACGCACGAGGTCGTGAGCGCCAGTACGTTACCTTTCTTTTGATCGATGACCTCGATGGTGGAGTCCCAAGTTTTGGTATCGGCAAAATGCGGACGAGCTACAAAGCCCGACAGCAGCGCCAGTACCACGAGCGCAACGATAAAGCCAATCTGCAGCTTTTTGTTTGCGCACACGACATCGGACAGGCTGGGCTGCAGCTCTGTTACCGTCATGTGCTCGGTTATCTGGACAGGACGCCCATGAGCCATCTCGTGCGCGTCTCTTTTTTGTATTGACCCGTTATCCGGCATTTGGATACCTCCTCAGTCCGGCGTTTAATGCGAAAGAAAGTATACCCACCGAGCAAAAAACGAACGGGAAGACGAACAGAGCGCACCAAGACTGTCCCCAATGACTATCTCCGGATGAGTTGCGGTGGAATAGGGATTGTTTTGCGCCCGTCGGCCCCTATTCAGTCCCTATTTCACCGCAACTTGGAGGAGGACAGAAAAAGCTCTGCCGCGGGTAGCGGCAGAGCTTTTGGAAGGGGACTTGATTGTGCGGACTCGTTAGGCGAGCTTGGCCTCGAGCTCGGCGATGCGCTTGTAAGCATCGATGGTAAAGCGGGCCTGCTTCTCCAGAATCATAGTGGTCATGAGAGTGTCCTGAGCGTGAGCCATGATGAAGGTCATCTCCATCTCGCCACCGCCGGCCTCCTGCGAAAGCAGCTTGGTCTGCGTGTCGTGGGCACCGATGAGCGCATCGCTGGCATCCTTGTGCAGCTGTTCGGCCTTCTCAAAGTCACCCTCGCGAGCAGCATCGAGCGCTGCAAGCAGATCGGTCTGGGCGTCACCTGCATATGCGACAATCTCGAATCCAACCATCGAGATTTCTTCTTTGGTTGCCATATTGCGTTCCTTTCACATATGAACCAATGGAGAGCATCGCGTCCGGGCATACGCGCTGCGTTGTGTATGACAGAAACAATAACATTCAAACAAAAAAGAACAGCGTAAAACGTAATTTCGAGCTATGAACGGTCACTTTTCGTCCGTGAACGGTTTTTAAACCAATCTGAACAATATCGAACACAATTAGCGGAAACCCAAACAGACCCGCGCCCTAGCGCCAATCGCGCACCGTATCGCCCTCGACGAGCACGCCCGGAAACAGCATGTGCTCCACACCGGGCGCAACGCCCTCGGCGCCGGCAATCTTGTCAACCGCCCACATGCCGACGCGCTTGTTGTCAAAGCGCACCGTGGTCAGGCGACAATCGGGCACGATATCGCCCAGGCTGTCATCAACACCCACCACGCTCACGTCCTGGGGCACGCACTTCCCGCGCGACTCGAGCCCACGGATGCAGCCATATGCCATGGCATCGTTGGAGGCATAGATGGCCGTACAGGTCGGATCTTCCGCCAGAGCCTGGCCTGCGGCATATCCGCTCTGTGCCGTCCAGTCGCCGCGCACGAGCTGCGGGGGCTCAATGCCATGCGCACGCAATGTCTCACGCCAGCCTTCCTCGCGCCGCATGCCCGAAAGCGAGCGCTCGGGGCATGAGATAAAGTGCACAGTCTTGTGCCCCCTCCCCAGCAAATACTCGACCACCTGGCGCGAGCAATCGAACTGGTCGTTATCGACCGTTGAACAGAGCGGGTGCTCCAACATCGTAACGAGCACCGTCTGCATGCCAGGCAGCGGCTCGAAGGTTCCAAAGTCCGCCGGCATGCGGTTCATGATCACGACCATGCCATCCACCGGCAGTGCGCTCATGCGCGACGATGCGCTCTCGAGGGTATACGGATGCCCGTCTACTTTAGTGAGGGTGATGGCATAGCCATGTTTGTCGGCCGCTGCGGCAAAGCCCTCCATACGGTCGAGATTGCCGGTGCCGGTAATGTTGAACATGGCGACGCCGACGGTCTTAAACTTACCGCGGCGCAGCGATCGACCGGCAAAATTGGGGCGATACCCCAGCTCGCGCATGGCGGCACGCACGCGTTCCTTGGTCTCGGGGCGCACGCTGGGCGAATCGTGCACCGTACGCGAGACTGTCTGCTCCGAGACGCCCGCGAGGCGCGCTACGTCTTTGACGGATACCGATTTTTTAACAGCGGCCATAGGTCGATCTTTCTATGTCAACGATGCCATTGGTGGCACCCTGCGCAGTCATTTTTAACGCCTTCAAGTATATCCAACGCCTCCCCCACCATACGCTCACCACCCAAAACCTACCGTTCACCGACATTTTTGCTTCCCCGAACGGCTTTTGTCGCCAAAATGTTAACGTTGCCATTGTGCAAACACAGAGCCACCGGGCGGCTCAAACGTTTACGCGTAAGGAATCGACGGTTCGCAGGCACAGGAACCACCGGTTCGCGTCTTTTTTTGTGTCACAAAATGGCAACGTCAACATTTTGGCAACCGAACGTCAAAAGCTACCATCGTTGCTAACCCACCGACTCTTAGGAGCATTGCATGGAGCAACTCATCGCCACTATCGAAAAGGGCCAGCCCTTTTTCAACGCGATCGCCCGCAACAAGTACCTCAAGGCGATCCGCGACGGCTTTATCTCCGTCATCCCCATCATCATCTTCTCGTCCATCTTCTGCCTGGTAGCCTCGGTCCCCAACATCTGGGGTTTCTACTGGCCCGATGACATCAACAACGCTCTGTGGAAGTGCTACAACTACTCCATGGGCATCCTGGCCATCGCCTGCGCCGCCACCACCGCCAAGCACTTCGCCGACGCTCAGAACCGCGACCTGCCCAAGAACAACCAGATCAACTTTATCTCATGCATGTGCGCGGCCATCATCGGCTTCTTGCTCCTTTCGAGCGACACGATCGCCACGGACGCCGCCAGCGGTTTCACCACCACCTACCTTGGTTCCAAGGGCCTGCTGACCGCCTTCATCGCTGCGTTTGTGACCGGCATCATCTACAAGTTCTTTATCAAGCGCAACATCACCGTCAAGATGCCCGAGCAGGTTCCGCCCAACATCTCGCAGACCTTTAAGGACATCATCCCCTTCTCCGTCTGCATCACCGTCTTTTGGGTCTTTGACATCGTCTTCCGCGCTGCTTTTGGCTTCTGCTTTGCCCAGGGCGTCATCCAGGTGTTCCAGCCCCTGTTCACCGCTGCCGACGGCTATATCGGCCTCGCTGTGATTTACGGCGCCATGAGCCTCTTCTGGTTCGTCGGCGTCCACGGCCCCTCGATCGTCGAGCCCGCCATCGCCGCCGCTCTCGTTGCCAACATGACCGACAACCTGGCTGCGTTCCAGGCTGGTCAGCACGCTTCCGCTGTCCTGACCCAGGGTGCCCAGTACTTCGTCGTCTGCATGGGCGGCACCGGCGCCACGCTCGTCCTGGTCTTTATGTTCTGCTTCCTGGCTAAGTCCCAGGAGATGCGCGCCGTCGGTAAGGCCGCCATCGTCCCTGTCTGCTTTGCCGTCAACGAGCCGCTGCTGTTCGCTGCGCCCATCGTGCTCAACCCCGTCTTCTTTGTCCCGTTTGTCTTTGCCCCGATCGCCAACATCTGGATCCTCAAGATCTTTATCGACTTCTTGGGCATGAACGGCTTTATGTACACGCTGCCTTGGACCGTCCCCGGCCCCATCGGCACCATCATGGGCCTGGGCTTCCAGCCGCTCGCCTTTGTGATGCTCGCCCTTATCCTGGTCGTCGACTTCGTTCTGTACTATCCGTTCTTCCGTGCCTATGACGCCCAGAAGTGCGCCGAGGAGGCCGAGATTTCCGAGGAGGAGCTCGCCGCCAAGAACGCCGAGAAGGCCGCCAAGCTCAACGACGCTTTCCAGGGCAAGGCCGATGCCAAGAGCGTTGCCGCCGGCGCCGCTGCCGAGGCCGTGAAGGCCGACGCCCCCGCCGCTGTCCCCACTGAGGCAACGACCGCCAGCGACCTCAACGGCAAGCGCGTACTCGTGCTCTGCCAGGGTGGCGGAACCTCGGGCCTGCTCGCCAACGCGCTGGCCAAGGCCACCAAGGAGCGCGGCATCAATCTTGAGACCGCTGCCGAGGCATATGGTAACCACGTCGACATGCTCCCCGACTTTGACCTGGTCGTCCTGGCCCCGCAGGCCGCAAGCTACCTGGCCGACCTGCAGAAAGACTGCGAACGCGTGGGCAACAAGTGCGTCGCCTGCCGTGGTAAGCAGTACATCGAGCTCTCCCAGAACGGCGACAAGTCTCTCGCCTTCGTCTCCGAGCAACTCTCGAAGTAAGTAACGCTCAGGGCCAGCCGACCATCCAAGACCGGCTGGCCCTTCGATTTAGACGATTGGATCATCATGTCCGTTAACCCTGCTAGCGTCACCAACCCGCCCGCGCAGTTTCCCGAGGACTTTGTCTTTGGCGGCGCCACCGCTGCCTACCAGGTAGAGGGCGAGACCCGTACTCACGGTAAGGGCAAGGTTGCCTGGGACGACTTCCTGGAGGCCCAGGGGCGCTTCTCCCCCGATCCCGCTTCCGACTTCTACAACCAGTACCCTGTCGACCTGGAGCTGTGCGAGGAGTTCGGCATCAACGGCATTCGCCTCTCCATTGCCTGGAGCCGCATCTTCCCCAACGGCACCGGCGAGATCAACCCCGAGGGCGTGCAGTTCTACCACGATCTCTTCGCCGAGTGCCATAAGCACCACGTTGAGCCGTTCGTCACGCTGCATCACTTCGATACGCCGCTGCCCCTCTTTGAGAAGGGCGACTTCCTCAACCGCGAGACCATCGATGCCTTTGTGGACTTTGCCACCTTCTGCTTTAAGGAGTACGCCGACCAGGTGACCTACTGGTTCACCTTTAACGAGATCTGGGCCGACGCCTCCAACACGTACATCGAGGGCACCTTCCCCGGTGGTGTCAAGGCGCATCTGGCCGAGGCTTTCCAGTGCGAGCACAACATGATGCTCGCCCACGCCAAGGCAGTACTGGCCTTCCACAACGGCGGTTTTAAGGGCAAGATCGGCGTCATTCAGTCGTTGGAGTTTAAGTACCCGCTCAACGAGAACGACCCCGCCGACATCAAAGCCGCCAACAACGAGCACGTGCTGCAGAACCAGTTTCTGCTCGACGCCACCTTCCGCGGCGACTATGCCCCCGACACCCTCGAGTGCGCCAACCGCCTGGCTGCCGTCTCGGGCGGCACCATCGAGATCCTGGACGAGGATCTGGAAATCATGCGCGAGGCCGCGCTCTACAACGACTACCTGGGCGTTAACAACTACCAGTGCCGCTTCCTCAAGGCTTACGATGGCGAGAACGACCTGCACCACAACGGTACGGGCGAGAAGGGCACCGGCCGCTGGCGCGTCAAGGGCATTGGCGAGCACGTAAACAAGCCTGGTATCCCCACCACCGACTGGGACTGGATCATCTATCCCGAGGGCCTGTTCGATCTGCTCGTCTACATTAAGCAGCGCTATCCCAACTACAAGCAGATCTTCATTACCGAAAACGGCATGGGCTACAAGGACCCCTACAAGGACGGTTTTGTGGACGACCAGCCGCGCATCGACTATATCGAGCAGCACCTGCGCTGGTTGCTCAAGGCCATGGAGGTAGGCGTCAACGTGGGCGGCTACTTCCTGTGGAGCCTGCAGGATCAGTTCTCCTGGACCAATGGCTACAACAAGCGCTATGGCTTCTTCTACGTAGACTTTGAAACCCAGAAGCGCACGCCCAAGGCAAGCGCCTACTGGTACAAGCACGTGGCGCAGACCCGTCGTCTGGATTAGCGGCTGACGGGGTCGCCTGCCCACATAACCTGTCCCCATTTCTCAGCCGGGGGCGGCACGTCACACGGCGAGCCGCCCCCGGCGTTTTTAGGCGGTTCGGGGGCCGCTTGTCTCAATCTGTAACATCTAGCCGAGTTTTTCGGTCCTAACTGTTACAGATTGAGATGAACAGGATTGCTCTTTCCGAAGAATCTAAATCTGTAACACGTAGCCCGCTTTTGACCGTCTACCTGTTACAGACCGAGACAAACGGAGTAGGACCTAACCCCGTATGTCCCTAACAGTCGAGCGTTCGACCAACGTACTCGGCACATGAATCGCCTCGATAGACGAGTTCTCTCCAATCGCCGCCTCAAACGCAAGCTTACCGACACCGCGCAAATCAAATCGCAGCGTCGTCAGCCGATTGTGAGGAACAAGTCCCTCGAGTGCGTCGTCGATACCAACCACGCTCACGTCGTCGGGCACGGACAGGCCCGCGTTCTCGAGCGCGGCGATAACGCCCAGCGCCATCTGGTCATTTGCCGCAAGCACGGCAGTCGGCGCCTGCGACCCGCCGGCAAGCACCTCGGCCGCAATCCGCTCGCCCATGGCGTACCCACTGTCCGCACTCCAATCGCCACGCAGCATCGGAGCGGCATCGACATGAGCACGACCCAGCGTATCGCGCCAACCGGCCTCACGAAAACGCGAGGAAATCGAGCTTTCCGGACCCGCCACAAACCGCATATTCGAGTGACCATGTTCCAGCAGATAATTGGTCAACAGCTCGCACGAACCATACTGGTCGGAGTCGATCGTCGTGCAGCGCGGATGCGCATACATGGACAGGATGACCGTTCGCACTCCCGGCTGGGGAACAAACTCCTCAAAATCGGGAGCCATGCGGTTCATGTTGAGAATCATGCCGTCGACGGGTCGCTCGACCATGCGGCGCGAGGCATCGGCAAGTGCATAGGGCTTGTCGCCGCCCATCTCGATCATAGTGACGGCAAAATCGTGCTCGCGCGCCGCTTGCATGATACCCTCGAGCGTCGCCAGGTTACCGACACGTGTGATGTTGTACATGCACAGGCCAATAGAACGATACGACCCGCCGCGCAACGCCGCTCCAGCAAAATTGGGACGAAAGCCCAGCTCTTCCATGGCGGCCAGCACACGCTTGCGCGTCTTTTCCGTCACGTTGGGCATACCGTTGACCACGCGAGACACAGTCTGGCGGCTCACGCCAGCGAGCGCCGCAACCTCTGCCGCGCTCGCCGAACGACCATTCCTTGTCTGCTGAGCCATGCCTTCCACGCTAACCTGCTTCCCAACTATTCCCCGCGCCCATGGCGCATCGTACATACATTGATAACGTGCTCATGATACCCGAGCCATATACCACAACATGAAAACTTCTGTCAATCAAAACCGCTTACCGAACAAATACAACCGTTCGCGGCTGTTTGAAGTTGTTTTGTTTCTATACATCCCAGCCGGATGTTAACGTGCTCATTGTCAAATGTTCACGTGCTCATTTTGGTTCTAATCATTTTAAGATAGTGTTTATCGGGCTTTTTCACCGCTGAACGCTAACCAGGGAGCCTCCTGAGCGCAAACGCACAATATCGAACAGCGAGACGAGAGGGTGTATGCATATGTCTTTGCTAAACCGCGTACAGCAGCTGCCGAAGGGCTTTGTTTGGGGCGCCGCAACCGCCGCGTACCAAACGGAAGGTTCCACGAAGGTGGCAGGCAAGGGTAAGACCATGTGGGACGATTACCTTGTCGCCCAGGGTCGCTTTTTGCCCGACCCGGCCAGTGATTTCTACAACCGCTACGAGGAGGATATCCGCCTTTCTGCCGAGCATGGACTCAACGCCATCCGTGTGTCCATCGCCTGGACCCGCATCTTCCCCAACGGCGACGATGCCGAGCCCCTCGCCGAGGGCGTTAAGCACTACCACGAGCTGTTCGCCTGCTGCAAAAAGTATGGCGTCGAGCCCTATGTGTCCCTGCATCACTTTGACTCCCCCGCCGCCCTGTTCAACCAGGGCGACTGGCTCAACCGCAAGACCGTCGACGCCTATGTGCGCTATGCCGAGTTCTGCTTCCGCGAGTTCCGCGAGGTCAAGAATTGGTTCACCATCAACGAACTCATCAGCCTCTCGCACTCCCAATACATCCAAGGCAACTTCCCGCCCAACCATCACTTTGATGTGACGAGCGGCATCCAGAGCCAGCACAACGAGCTCGTTGCCCACGCCCGCGCCGTCAACCTGTATAAGGATCTTGACGAGACCGAGCACCTGGGCGGACGCATTGGCATGGTCAACGTCCTGACGCCGGCATATCCTGCCACCGACTCGCCCGCCGACCAGCACGCCGCCGACCTGTACAACGCCTTCTACACCGACTTCATCATGGACGGCGCCTTCCTGGGTCACTACTCCGCGCGCACCCTCTCACTCATCAACGAGATTCTGCGTGCCAACAACGCCACACTTACGGTTGAGGACAGCGACATGGAGGAGCTCGCCAAGGCGGCGCCCCGCAACGATATGTTCGGCCTCAACTACTATCAGTCGGCGTTTATCGCCGCCTACGATGGCGAGTCCACCAACAGCTTTAACGGCACCGGAGACAAGGGCACCTCGTGCTTTAAGTTTAAGGGCGTCGGGCAGCAGGTCGATATGCCTGGTATCCCCACCACCGACTGGGATTGGCTCATCTACCCGCAAGGCCTCTACGACACGCTCAAGCACATCAGCGCCACCTATCCCAACCTCCCCGTCATCTATATCACCGAAAACGGCCTGGGCCACAAGGACCCCGAGCCCGACGCAAACGGCATCGTCGCCGATCCCGAGCGCATCGACTTTGTCGACCAGCACATGGAGAAGGTGCTCCAGGCGCGCGCCGAGGGCGTCGACGTCCAGGGCTACTTTATCTGGAGCCTGCAGGACCAGTTCTCGTGGGCCAATGGCTATAACAAGCGCTACGGCCTGTTCTACATCGACTTCGACACGCAAAAACGCTACATCAAGCAGTCGGCACTCTGGTATAAGGAGCTCGCCGACACCATGGCGGACGCGCAGTAGCGCATCGCCTCGCTTTCTCTCGAGAAGGGAGCGGCCCTATGCGATACAAACCCAGTCGCTCCCCTCTCTCCCCCTGGGACCGACCCCGCCTGCACCCGGGCTTTTAGCAAGCGGGAGACCATATAGGTTTTCAACGTCCATGCCATTAAGATTTCATGCAAAGAGGAGCGTGAACTATGGAATCGATCGTTAAGTTCTTGGAGAAAGGTCAGCCGTACTTCGACAAGGTCTCTAAGAACATCTACCTTCAGGCCATTAAAGACGGCTTTTTGGCAGCAATGCCCATCATCCTGTCTTCTTCTGTCTTCCTGCTTATTTCAACCCTGCCGGGCGTTGTCGCCACGGTCGGCGGCTTTACGCTGCCCGACTGGTGGAACGTCGACGTCGTGAACTTCTGCAACAAGGTTTACAACTTCACGATGGGCGTCGTGGGCATCATAGTCGCCGGCACCACCGCAAGCGCGCTGACCGGCTCCAAGAACCGCCGCATGCCTGCCGGCAAGGCCATCAACGCCACGAGCACCATGGTCGCCGCCATGTGCGCTATGCTCATCTTGGCCGTTACCCAGACGAGTGCCAAGATCGACGGCGCCGATGTCTCGGTGTTCTTTACCGACAACATGGGCACCAAGGGCCTGCTGAGCTCCTTTGTCGCCGCATTTGCCACGGTCAACATCTATGCCTTCTGCATTAAGCGAGACATCACCATCAAGCTGCCCAAAGAAGTCCCCGGCGCCATCGCCCAGAACTTCCGCGACATCTTCGCCTTCAGCTTCTCCATCCTGTTTGTCGCCGTCATCGACGTTATCTGCCGCACCTGCTTGGCCGTCCCGTTTGCCAACGTCATCTCCACGCTGGTGAGCCCGCTGTTCGCCGCTGCCGATTCCTACGCCGGCCTCGCCCTCATCTGGTTCATGATCCCGCTGTTCTGGTTCATGGGCATCCACGGCCCCTCGGACGTTAAGCCTGCCCTCAACGCCGCGCTGTTTGGCAACATCACCACCAACCTCGCCACGCTGCAGGCCGGCGGTCACCCCGCCCTCGCCCTGACCGAGAACTTCGGTAACTACATCGGCGAACTCGGCGGCACCGGCGCCACGTTCATTGTCCCGATCATCTTCCTGCTCTTTATGCGCTCCAAGCAACTCAAGGCCGTCGGCAAAGCCTCTGTCGTACCCGTGATGTTCGCCGTCAACGAGCCGCTGCTGTTCGCCGCGCCCATCATCCTCAACCCGTACTTCCTGATCCCGTTCCTGTTTGCCCCCGTGGCCAACGTCCTCATTGGTAAGTTCTTCATCGACTTTTTGGGCATGAACGGCTTT
The DNA here is from genome assembly GCA_902491895.1 of uncultured Collinsella sp. Lineage (GTDB taxonomy): Bacteria > Actinomycetota > Coriobacteriia > Coriobacteriales > Coriobacteriaceae > Collinsella. The sequence continues at coordinate 83,109 of CABUJH010000001.1, forward strand.
ATCTATGCCATGCCGTGGGCACTCCCCGGACCGATCGGCACCTTCATCGACACCAACTTCCAGCCGATCTCTCTGGTCCTGGTTGTCGTCCTGCTGGTCGTTGACTTCTTGATCTACTACCCGTTCTGCAAGGCCTACGACAACGTCCTGTGCAAGCAGGAGGCCGAGACCCTGGCCGAAGAAGAGGCCGAGGAGACCAAGGCCGTCAAGACCGCTGCCGCCCCCGCCGTTGAGGCTCCCGTTGTCGAGACCGCTTCTGCCACTGAGGCCTCCGCAGCTCCGTCCGCCCTTAAGGGCAAGGACCTGAGGGTTCTGGTTCTGTGCGCTGGCGCCGGCACCTCTGCACTGCTCGCCAACGCGCTTAAGGAAGGCGCCGACGAGCTGGGCATCGACATTACCGCCAACGCCGGTGCCTACGGCAGCCACTACGCCATCATGGACCAGTACAACGTCATCGTCCTGGCTCCGCAGGTTCGCACCTATTACAACGAGATGAAGGCCGACACCGACCGCCTGGGCATCACGCTGCTGTCGCCCAAGGGCAAACAGTACATCGACCTCACTAAGGATCCCAAGGGTGCCGTCAACTGGATCGAGGAAAACCTCGAGGCATAAGACGCTGACGCCACCTGCCGCTCGCAGAAAATAATGGCCCGTGCATCAATGTGTGATGCGCGGGCCATTTTGTTTAGACCGCACCCGTCCTCCTGTTCATCTCAATCTGTAACATCTAGCCGAGTTTTTCGGTCCTAACTGTTACAGATTGAGATGAACGAGCCGAGCACGTCTACGCCCGCAGGTCCTTTACGCTGGAACGCTCGACCAACACGCCGGAGACGAGCGTACGGCTTCTGGAACTCGGAGCTTCTAGGCCCGCAACGACCTCGTTGAGCGCACGGACGCCCAGCTCGCGGTGGCGAAACTTCACCGACGTCAGAATCGAGTTGGGAATCGTCTTATAGAGCTCATCGTCGAAGCCGATCACGGACACCTCGTCGGGCACACTGAGCCCTTTGTCACGTAGAGCCACCATCAGCCCGTTTGCCATGCAGTCGTTAGCAGCGAGGACCGCCGTGCAATCGGGTTTATCGGCAAGCAAAAGGCCCGCGGCATAGCCGCTATCCGCATTCCAATCGCCTTGCAGAGGCTCGGGCGGCTCAATGCCACGCGCCTCGAGTGCCGCACGCCAACCTTTCATACGGCACTGGCTCGACAGCGACTCTTTCTTACCCGAAACGAAATACACGTTCTTGTGACCATGATCCAAGAAGTACTCGCACGCCATGCGCGCACCACCCTCTTGATCGTCACTAACGGTAGAGCAGGTAGGATGCTCCATCGGTGTGATAATCACCGTCTTGAGGTCTTTCGGCGCCTCAAAGGTATCAAAGTCATCAACCATCTGGCGCAGATTGAAGATCATGCCATCGACGGGCAACTGTGACATTCTGCGTGCCGCATCGGCAAGGGTCATCTTCTCCCCTGCGCACTTCTTAATCATCGTGAGCGCAAAGCCTCGCTCTTCGGCGGCATCGGCGATACCGTCAATCATGTCCACGGCACCGCCCGACAAGTGAAACAGCACGACGCCAATGCACCCGTAACGGCCCAACTTGAGCGAACGCGCGGCAAAGTTGGTTCGAAACCCGAGCGCCTCCATTGCGGAATGGACCTTATCGCGTGTCGACTCTCGCACGCTATCGGGCTCGTTGATCGCGCGCGACACCGTCTTGAGAGAAACACCCGCGGCAATCGCCACATCGTTCATTGAGACATTTTTCTTGTCCATCGTTGTCACTGCTTCTCCACTCGGTTCTCTATCGCTTGTTTTTTTGCGTTCTAGCATACACCACCTGCCTGACTGATAAATCAACCGTTTACCGAACAATATCGACCACTCACCCGTATATCCTTGTTGCCTTTCAAAAATGTCTTACGTTGTCATTAACGAAATGACAACGTTGTCATTTCGCAATGCCTTCCTTAAGCAGGAAGGTTTCCGGGCAGTCCTGACCATCCATCGACGACCAGTTCCATCCACATGCATCGCGCATCAAGTAGTAAAGGAGCTCTATGGACGCCATCGTAAAGATGCTCGAAAAGCATCAACCGTTCTTTGAGAAGATCTCGAGGAACATCTATCTCCAGGCCATCAAGGACGGATTCCTTGGGTGCATGCCCATCGTCCTCACCTCTTCGATTTTCCTGCTGATCGCCACGCTTCCCGGCGTGGTTGGCATCACGCTGCCCCAACCGCTCATCGACTGGTGCAACAAGCTGTACAACTTCACCATGGGCGTCATGGGCATCATGGTCGCCGGCACCACTGCCAAGAACTTTACGGCTTCTATGAACCGTCGCATGCCCGCCGGCAAAGTGCTCAACGACGGTTCCACCATGGTGGCCGCCCAGTGCAGCATGCTGTTGCTCGCAGTCACGCAGTTCACCACCAAGCTCAACGGCTCCGAGCTTTCGGTCTTCGATTGCACCAGCATGGGTACGCGCGGTCTGTTCTCGGCCTATATCGCCGCGTTCATTACCGTGTGGGTCTATAAATTCTGCGTCTCGCGCGATCTGACCATTAAGCTGCCCAAGGAGGTCCCGGGCGCCATCGCTCAGAACTTCCGCGACATCATCCCCTTTGGCGGCGCCGTCATCATCTGCGGCATCATCGATGTCGTCGTGCGCAACCTCATAGGCGTTCCGTTCTCCGAGCTGCTTATCAAACTGCTCTCCCCACTCTTTACCGCTGCAGAAACCTATCCTGGCCTTATCCTTATCCAGGCAGCCACCGCGTTCTTCTGGTTCATCGGCGTCCACGGCCCCTCGATTGTCCAGCCGGGCATCGACCCCATCCGTCTTGCCAACCAGGCCGAGAACCTGCAGGTTCTGCTGGCCGGTGGTCACCCCGCCCATTCCCTCACCTTTAACATGTCGCTCGTGGGTGAGTTCGGCGGCACCGGCGCCACGTTCATCGTGCCGCTTCTGCTGATTCTCTTTATGAAGTCCAAGCAGCTCAAAGCCGTCGGTAAGGCCTCGATTGTTCCTGTTGCCTTCGCCGTCAACGAACCGCTGCTCTTTGGCGCGCCGATGATTCTTAACCCCTACATGCTCATCCCCTTTGTTGCCGCCGGCTGCGTCAACGTAAGCGTTGCCAAGTTCTTTATCGACAATGTGGGCATGAACGGCTTCTCCTTCGTGGTGCCTTGGGCCACCCCCGCCCCCATCGGCATTTTCATCACCACGAACTTCCAGCTTATTGCCCTGGTGTTTGTCGCGATCATCATCTTGCTGGACGCCATCATCTACCTGCCGTTCTTGAAGGCATACGATAAGCTGCTCTGCGACCAGGAGGCCGAGCGCGCCGCCGAGCTGGGTCTTGAATCCGATGGTGCTGCCACCATCGCCGCCAGCACCTCTGCGCCCGCTGTCGAGCAGACTACCGCTTCCGTCAAGCCGACCGCCGCTGCCGCCGACAGCAAGCCTGTCGCCGATCAGCCCGAGCCCGCCACCGACGCATCCGCTAAGAAGGATGTCGACGGTCTGAAGGTCCTCGTCCTGTGCGCCGGCGCCGGCACCTCTGCCATGCTCGCCAACGCCATCAAGGAAGGTGCTGCGCAGACCGGAGAGAACATCGCTTCCTCCGCAGGCGCCTATGGCCAGCACACTGCCATCATGGATCAGTACAACGTTATCGTGCTCGCCCCGCAAGTCCGTAGCTACTACAACGACATGAAGGCCGACACCGATCGCCTGGGCATTAAGCTGCTCGCCCCGCGCGGTAAGGAATATATCGACCTTACTCGCGACCCCGCTGGCGCCATTAAGTGGCTCCGCGAGAACCTCGACTAGTTTCCTCCCTCTGTTGGTGCCCGGATCCCCTGTTCGGGCACCTCTCCCTATTCGAATCCCACAGAAAGGATGACTCATGACCAACCCCATGCAGTTCCCCGACGGCTTTGTGTTTGGCGGCGCCACTGCTGCTTACCAGGTTGAGGGCGAGACCCGTACGCACGGCAAGGGCAAAGTGCCCTGGGACGATTTCCTGGCAGCCCAGGGTCGCTTCTCCCCCGACCCCGCAAGCGATTTCTACAACAAGTATCCGGTCGATATCGACCTGTGCCAGCGCTTCGGCATCAACGGTATCCGCGTCTCCATCGCTTGGAGCCGCATCTTCCCCAACGGCACTGGCGAGATCAACCCCGAGGGTGTCGCCTTCTATCACGAGCTCTTTGCCACCTGCAATAAAGCCGGCGTTATCCCCTATGTCACGCTCGATCACTTTGATACGCCCGAGGCCTTTTACCAGAACGGCGGCGAGGGCTTCCTGACGCGCACGACAATCGACGCCTTTGTCGAGTACGCCAAGTTCTGCTTTGCCGAGTTCACCGAGGTCAAGCACTGGTTTACCTTTAACGAGATTCCCGCGACCGCCGAGGGCAGCTTTATCGTCGGCAACTGGCCGCACGGCGAGAAGTATCGCCTGGACAAGGCCTTCCAGCTCATGCACAACATGATGGTGGCCCATGCCAAGGCCGTCGTCGCCTTCCATGAGGGCGGCTTTGAGGGCGAGATCGGCATTGTCCAGAACCTGGAGCCCAAGTATCCCCTCGACCCCAACAGCGCCGCCGACTGCGAGGCAGCTCGCATGGCCGACGTCATCAACAACCGCTGGGTACTCGACGCCACCTTCCGCGGCCACTATGCAGCCGATACCATGGAGGCTGCGACCAAGCTGGCCCATATCGCCGGCGGCGAGCTCGACGTCCGCGACGAGGACATCGCCGCGCTGACCGCCGCACTCCCCTACAACGATTGCCTGGGCGTCAACACCTACAAGTGCCAGTTCCTGCGTGCCGCCGAGGGCGAAAACGACATCAACCACAATGGCACCGGCGACAAGGGCTCCTCGCGCTGGTTCCTCAAGGGCGTGGGCGAGTCATGCGTGCGCGAAGGCGTACCCACCACCGATTGGGACTGGATCATCTATCCCGAGGGCCTCTACGACCTGCTGCTGCGCATTAAGAACGATTACCCCAACTACAAGAAGATCTACATCACCGAGAACGGCATGGGCTATAAGGACGACTTCGAGGATGGCTTTATCGACGACGCCCCTCGTATCGACTACATGCGCCAGCATCTCGCGTGGATCCTCAAGGCAATCGACGGCGGCGTAAACGTCGACGGCTACTTTGTGTGGTCGCTGCAGGACCAGTTCTCCTGGACCAACGGCTACAACAAGCGCTATGGCCTGTTCTACATCGACTTTGAGACCCAGAAGCGCTATCCCAAGGCGAGCGCGTACTGGTACAAGAACGTCGCGGAGACCGGCCTGCTCATGGCCTAACTTCAGCCGCGTATCCCCTGTCGGCCGCATGCGAATCCCCCACGGGTTCGCATGCGGCCTTTTTTGTTTTTGGTGAGCCCGAGCAGGCCGTTTATCTCGATCTGTAACATCTAGCAGGGATTTTCAATCCTAACTGTTATAGATTTAGACGAACGGGCGACCAGGGCTGAAAGATCTCAATCTGTAACACGTAGCCCACTTTTAACCGTCTAACTGTTACAGATCGAGACAATAAGATAGTCAAATCCAAACTTTCCAAGCAGTTATGAAGCATGGTTTCTAGTTTTCGGTATCACGAACATACTTTCGGTATCATTTAATGGTATTATGATATCGAAAGTGTGTTCGTGATACCGAAAGGAGCCGCATGCGCCAGTTCGATTACACCACAGTCCCAGCGGAACTCGAAGCAACTCCAATCACCAACCTCCTCCTCTCGATACGCGAGCATAAAGGCCGTCAGCTTGCTCTGAGTCAAGTCAAACCCGAGCTTCTATCGTCCCTAATGGAGGAGGCTAAGATCCAAAGCACCCGGTCCTCCAACGGACTTGAAGGAATTGTTACCACCCAAAAAAGACTCAAAGCGATCATGGCGTATTCCGCCAAGCCAAGCTCCCGCGCAGAGGAAGAAATTGCTGGATACCGAGATGTGCTGTCGCTTATTCACGAGCAACACGATTCCATTCCCGTAACGCCATCGGTCATTCTGCAGTTGCATCGTGACCTCATGGCGCACACGGCAATCTCGTATGGAGGCCATTGGAAAGATAGCGATAACGAAATCGTCTCCATTGACGATCAGGGAAATCGATTTGTGCGCTTTAGGCCCCCTTCGGCCCTAGCAACCCCGGGACTTATTAAAGAAGCCTGCCAGTCCCTCAACGATGCTTTATCTCGCCAAGTTTGCGATCCCCTCCTTATATCGCTCCGCTTTATCTTCGATTTTGTTAGCATTCATCCCTTCAACGATGGCAATGGCAGGATGAGCCGGCTCCTTACAACGCTGCTGCTCGAAAAGACTGGATACGACGTTGCGCGTTACATCAGCATCGAACGACTTATTGAAGACAACAAAGCGCTTTACTACAACGCTCTCGCTGCAAGCTCCACTGGATGGAATGAAAATCAAAACACCGAAGTACCCTTTATCCGTTTCATGCTCGGAACAACCCTGGCCGCCTACCGACAGCTCGAGCAGCGTACCTTAATTGAATCAAGCACTCGTCCCATGTCGAAGCAAGCGCGCATCGCCGTTCTATTTCAACAGAGACCCGGCGTCATTAAGAAATCCGACATCCGATCCAACTGCCCCGATATCAGCGAGGTCACCGTTAAACGAACCCTCGGTCAGCTTGTTAGTTGCAGCGCAATCGAAAAAACAGGAGCGGGTCGTTCGACAGGCTACATACTCAAAGACGTCCATGCTCTAGAACTATTCTTGCAATCCACAATACCCGATAGCGAGGCCGCAATAACAAAAGAGGCTCCAAAGGATAAGCTCCTTGAACGTATAAACCACGCCGAGGATGAAAGCAAAGAGGGGCTCTATGAAGACTACGATTCATTCTCAAGGGACATAAAGACGAAATACGGAGTCTAGTCATATCCCAGAATAGCCTCATCCTTGTTGCCCAAAGTTATTTACGCGTCATTGTAAAGCGGTACCCCCGCGCCGGCAGGGGGCAGATGTATCGCTTGCAGCGCTAGCTAGCAAATGACCTGCGTGAGTTCCTCGATGGCGGCGCGATCCTCGGCGGCGATGCCCGGCTCGCACACCACGGCGTCCAGGCTGTCCAGACGGCAGAAGGTGTAGAAGTCGCGCTTGCCGATCTTACTGGAGTCGGCGATCAGATAGCGCGAGTCGGCCTTGCTAAAGGCGAGCTGCTGGATACGACCCTCATCCATATTAGACGTAGACACGTCGCCATCCAGAATGCCGTTGGCGCCGATAAACGCCGCGTCGATACCCAGCGCACGCAGGGTATCCTCGGCCGTTGGTCCCACAAAAGCGGCGGTACGGCGACGGTACATGCCGCCCACTAGGCACAGGTCGCAGTCCTCGCGCGCCTCGAGCAGGTTAAACACCGAAAGCGAATTGGTCACGATGCGCAGACGAAATGCCGGCAGCATCGAGGCCATCTGCTCAACCGTGGTGCCCGTACCCAAAAAGATGGTCGAGCCCTCCTCGATGAGCTCCACGGCGCGGCGCGCGATCTGCAACTTTTCCTCGGCATGCTTGGTGCGCTTTTCGCTGTGCGAATACTCATGGCGCAACATAGCATGTGGACGGCCCTGTGCACTGCGGGCTCCACCGTGCACGCGCTCGATCTCGCCCAGGCTCGCAAGCTCCTCGAGATCGCGGCGGATCGTCATATCCGAGACACCCAGTGCATCCGAAATCTCCTTGACCGAGACCGTGCCCTGCTCCTCGAGCAGCTGACGAACCCTATCCTGTCGCTCTGCCTTAATCACGATGAATCCTCGCCGTTCTATGCGTGCATATCATTCAAACAGTAACGAACAAATTGTATCAGACCCGTGCGTGTCAAAAATGAACGCCCGTACAGCTCAATCATCACTTTTTTGAGAAAAATACCCCCTGCTTTAGTGGGGTGTAGTGATAATCTCGCCTGTTCGCGCTACAGTTTGTCGGAAATACCTCGATGTTAGGAACCAAATGATCACTTCCGAGCTTTTCGGCACCGCGCCGTGCGGTACCCCCGTTCATCGTTACACCCTCAACGGGCCCGAGATCTGCGTTCGCATTATGGACTTTGGCGCCACCGTGCTGGGCATCGACGTGCCCGACATCCCCGGCAACGTGCGCGATGTGGTGCTGGGCTTCGATAAGCTCGAGGATTACTTTGACAACCCCGCCTGCTTTGGCGCGACCATCGGCCCCGTGGCCAACCGCACTGCGGGTGCCACGATCACCATCGCCGGCACGGACTGGCATATGCCGGCCAACGAGGGCGTCAACAACCTGCACAGCGACCTTGAGCACGGCCTGCACAAGCGCGTGTGGGACGTTGAGCTCGACGAGGTCCACAATGCCGTGCGCATGACCACCTCGCTTGAGGACGGTGAGCTGGGTCTTCCCGGCAACCGCACCTTTACGGCCGTGTTTACCGTGACGCGCACCGGCTGCTTCCGTATCGAATACGGCTGCGAGAGCGACCGCGCCACCTACGTGGCCATGACCAACCACACGTACTTTAACCTTGCCGGCCATAACGCCGGAATGGACTGTGAGCACTTCTTTGTTGCTAACGCTGCCCACTACCTGCCCATCAACGAGCAGAACATCCCCACCGGCGAGATTGCTCCGGTCGAGGGCACGCCGTTTGACTTCCGTGAGCTGCGCCCCATCGCGCCTGGCATGGAGGCCGACGATCCGCAGATTAAGCAGGCACGCGGCTACGACCACTGCCTGTGCATCGATGACTATCAATACGGTCGCAACCTGCGCCGCGCCCTGCATGTCGAGGAGATGTGGACCGGCCGCGAGCTGGACTACTACACCACCGCCCCGGGCGTGCAGCTCTACACTGGCAATTGGCTGGGCGACGAGCACGCCAAGGACGATGCCAACTATAGCTGGGGCGCCGGCTTTGCCCTCGAGGCAGAGATGTACCCCGACACGCCGCACCAGCCGCTGTTCCCGCAGGGCATTGTGGGCCCGGGTCACCCATACAGCAATGTGATCGAATACCACTTTATGAGGCACTAGGCCCACAACGCGACATATTGCACAGCAACGCCCGCCGGCACCACCGCCGACGGGCGTTTTTTTCATCTTTTGGGCTCAATTTCGCTGTGACTGTATGAGCGACATATCAAAACTATGCCCATTTACTACGTTTAGCCCGGGATGCTCGACCATGCACCGGTTTTTGCTAAATTCGCGAGTCGTCTACCTGCACTGATAATTGTCCTTGGGGGAAGCGGGCACTGCGGGGGCGCGTCAACA
>CABUJH010000002.1 GCA_902491895.1 uncultured Collinsella sp.
GCTTGGTGTCTCGCTGGTCCTCGGCTTCGCCTGCGGGATCGCTCGACTACCAAGCGCCCTGCCGGCACTCGCGGGTAGCCGACCAAAACCGCCTGAAGGGTCACATTTATCTGATAATTGAATCCCTGGCGTTATGTCGCTCGCTGACTGCGTCAAAACAGTGACGGTTTTTACCACCATCCAAGATTCTTCTGTAACGAGTTGCTTACGTATCTTCAGGGCTCTCCGTACTATCATGAATCAGATTGAAGAGAGATGATGATAGGGAGCGCCTATACATGATTGAGCTGCTCAGGCGTTTTGGTGGTAAGTTTCGCCGGTATATGGTGATTGGTCCTGCGTGCAAGTTGATCGAAGTAATCTTTGACCTGCTTACGCCGCTGGTGATTGCCCAGATGATTGATAGGGGCATCGGCGTGCACGATGTGAACGCTGTCGTCCACTACGGTATATTGCTTGCCGCCATGGCCGTGATCGGCATCTCGTTTACGCTCGTCTGCCAAAAGATGGCGGCGCTGACCTCGCAGGGCATGGGCACCGACATTCGCGGTGCGCTCTACCAGCACATCAACAAGCTGAGCTATGCTGAGCTCGATCGCTTTGGCACGCCGTCGCTCATCACGCGCATTACCAACGACGTCAACCAGGTGCAGCTCGCCGTGGCGCTGGGCGTGCGTATGCTCATCCGCTGGCCTTTCCTGGCGGTGGGCTCCATGGTTGCGGCCCTTGCCATCGACCTTAAGCTCGGCATGATCTTTTTGATTTGCACGCCCGCCATCGGCTTGGTGTTTTGGTTTGTCATGGCGCGCTGCATCCCGTACTACAAGCAGCTGCAGGCAAAGCTCGACCGCATCGCGCTTATTTGCCGCGAGGGACTTTCGGGTGCCCGCGTGGTCCGGGCGTTTGTGCGCGAGGGTCACGAGCGTGAGCGTTTTGCCCAGGCGGCCGATGACCAGGCGCGTGTCGCAATCGCGGTGGGCAAGCTCTCGTCGGTCCTTAACCCCGTAACGTTTTTGGTGATGAACCTGGGTGTGTGCGCCATCCTGTGGGTGGGCGGCATCCAGGTCAATGTGGGTGAGCTCACGCAGGGCCAGGTCATGGCGTTTGTGAACTACATGACGCAGACCCTTACCTCCATCGTGTATGTTGCCAACTTGGTTGTAGTCTTCACCAAGGCGAGCGCTAGCGCTTCGCGTATCAACGAGGTGCTCGACTGTGTGCCGAGTATCACGGACGGGGGCAACCAGCCGGTCGCGCTGCCCGAGCCGAGCGAACTGGCGGGTGGTGCTGCTTCAGTCCCCGCACTGAGCTTTGACCATGCGAGCTTTTCGTTTGGCGCGGGCGCGGCAAATGCCGTGAGCGATGTGACCCTGAAGCTGCCGCTGGGCAAAACGCTCGGCATTATCGGCGGTACAGGCAGCGGTAAGTCCACGCTTGTCTCGCTTATCCCGCGCCTGTACGACGCGAGCGCCGGCAGCGTGTGCGTGATGGGCGCCGACGTGCGCGCTTGGCCACTCGACCAGCTGCGCCATGCGGTCGCGACCGTTCCGCAGCGCGCGTCGCTCGTGAGCGGCACGATCCGCAGCAACCTAACCTGGCGCGACGAGTCGGCAACCGATGAGGAGCTGTGGGCGGCGCTCGATATAGCGCAGGCCAGCGAGTTCGTGCGCAACAAGCCGCAGGGGCTCGGCGCCCCGGTCGAGGCGGGCGGCAAGAACTTCAGCGGTGGCCAGCGCCAGCGCCTGACCATTGCGCGTGCCCTGGTGGGCTCGCCGCAGATTCTGATTATGGATGACTCCGCCTCGGCGCTCGACTTTAAGACCGATGCAGCGCTTCGCCACGCCATCCGCGAGCGCAGCGTACGCGGTGCCGCCGCGGGCGGACTCCCGCTAACCACGGTGATCGTGAGCCAGCGCGTCTCGACCGTGCGCGATGCCGACATGATCTGCGTGCTCGACCACGGCTCGGTCGCGGGCCTGGGTACGCACGACGAGCTGTACGCAAGCTGCCAACTCTATCGCGAGATTTGCCAGTCGCAGCTTCGTCGCGAGGAGCTCGAGGGTCAGCAGGGGAGCACGACGCCCGCGTCCGCCCCGGCTGCCCCGGCATCCACTTGCGCAAAGGAGGGCTGCTAAATGAATCCGTATACTTCTTCCGGTTCGGTCGCCACGATGACGGCCAACGTGTCCGGCAACGATAACCTTAACGACCTGGGCGACGGCCCGCGTCAGCCCGGCGACCCCGAGCGCTACCCCGTGGGCGCGGTGACCCGCCGTCTGCTGGGCTACGTCCGTCCGCATCGCATTTCGTTTACGGCGTCGTTTGTGAGCGCCGCCATCTCGGTGGTCTTGCAACTCTATACGCCCATCCTCATCGGCGAGGGCATCGACCTCATCGTTGCCGCCGGGCAGGTGGACTTCGGGTCGCTGCTGCCGCTTGTTACCAAGCTCGCAACCGTCGTGGTGGGCGCGGCAGCCTTCCAGTGGCTGCAGGGCTACTGCGTCAACCGTCTATCCTACGAAACGGTGCGCGACATGCGCGTGGAGGCGAGCGACAAGCTCAGCCGCATGCCGCTCAGCTTTATTGACGGCCATGCCCACGGCGACCTCATGAGCCGCGTGGTCAACGATGTCGACCAGGTGGGCGATGGCCTGCTGCAGGGCTTTACGCAGCTCTTTACCGGCGTCATCACCATCGTGGGCACGCTCGCATTTATGCTCTCCATCAACCTGACCATGACGCTCGTGGTGGTGCTCGTTACGCCGCTTTCCATCTTTGCGGCCGGTGCCATCGCCAAGCTTTCCAATAAGAGCTTCACTGCTCAACAGCGCATCCAGGGCCAACTCGGCGGTCATATCGAGGAGTATGTGGGTGAGCAAAAGCTCGTGGACGCCTTCGCCTACGGCCCGCACGCTCAACAGCGCTTTGATGCCCTTAACGCCGAGCTCTATACGGCGGGCGAGCGCGCGCAGTTTATGGGCTCGCTCTCCAACCCCGGTACGCGCTTTATCAACAACATCATCTACGCCGTGGTTGCCGTGATCGGCTGCGCGGGCGTGATCACGGGCGTGCCTGCGGCGCTTACGGTGGGCGGCGTGCAGATCTTCCTGTCCTACGCCAACCAGTACACCAAGCCGTTCAACGAGGTCACCAACGTCATTACGCAGATCCAGACGGCGTATGCCTCGGCGCGCCGCATGTTTGCGCTGCTCGATGCGCGCGAGCAGGAGCCCGATGCGGCGGATGCCGTGGAACTTGCCGCCCCGCAGGGTGAGGTGACCTTTGAGCATGTGGACTTTAGCTATGTGCCCGACCGCAAACTGCTGAAGGATATCTGCATCGATGCCAAGCCCGGTATGCGCTATGCGCTCGTCGGTCCCACGGGCTGTGGCAAGACGACGCTCATCAACCTGCTGCTGCGCTTTTACGATATCGATGCTGGGCGCATCGTAGTCGATGGTCGCTCCTCGCGTGACTACACGCGCGCGAGCCTGCGCCGCGCCTTTGGCATGGTGCTGCAGGACACCTGGCTGTTCGAGGGCACGGTAGCGGACAACATTGCTTACGGTTGCCCAGGCGCCACACGCGAGCAGGTTATCGAGGCGGCCAAGCGCGCGCATGCACACAAGTTTATCGTGCAGCTGCCAGGCGGCTACGATACGGTCATCGGCGAGGACGGCGGCACGTTTAGCCAGGGCCAAAAGCAGCTGCTGTGCATCGCGCGCGTCATGCTCACCGATCCGGCTATCTTGCTGCTGGACGAGGCGACCTCGAGTATCGACACGCGCACCGAGCTGCAGGTGCAGGCGGCATTCGACGAGCTCATGGCCGGTCGCACAAGCTTTGTCGTGGCACACCGCCTGTCGACGATCCGCAACGCCGACTGCATTCTGGTCATGCGCGACGGCCAGATTATCGAGCGTGGCACGCACGACGAGCTGCTGGCGGCAGATGGCTTCTATGCCGAGCTCTACCGCAGTCAGTTTGCCCAGTGAGCAAGCCCGTGGGGCAAATTAATCAGGTTTGTTTGTCTCATAGAGCGATCGTGTTATATAGCGTTCTACCAGCGCGTGAAACAATTTGACGGCGTTTTGTGAAACAGTTTTTCGGCCATTCGTGAAACGTTCTGCGGCGGTTTCAATCCGAAGTACATACTGTTAAATCTGTCCAAAGATGTCGTCTGCGTCGCCAATCGACAGACGGTGGTTTACATCTGTCACGTTAGTACTAAGATATTCATCTAATAAATTGCATTAGTGGCTTTAGTTTTGGGGGAAACGAGCAACGTGACTATGACATGCTCTTTGGTGGTCAACAGCAAGAGCGGTAATACCAGGATGGTTTCGGGCGCGATCAAGCGCGCTCTGCAGGCTGCGGGCGTTGAGTTTGTCCATGCCGCGGCGTTGAGCGACGATGCGGATGCAGATCAGGTTGCGCTCGAGGCGCAGGGCGCCTGCGCGGCCGATACGGTGCTCGTCGGCTTTTGGTGCGACAAGGGCGCGTGCACGCCTTCGGTTGCCGCGCTGCTCTCCGCTCTGCACGGCAAGCGCGTTTTCCTCTTTGGTACCTGCGGTTTTGGCGCCGACCAGAGCTATTATCAGCAGATTATCAATCGCGTGACCTCCAATTTGGCCGAGGATGCCGAGCTTGTGGGTTGGGCAATGTGCCAGGGCAAGATGGGTCCCGCGGTCAAGCAGCGCTACGAGGCCATGCTCGAGCAAGATCCCGACAATGTCCGCTTTAAGATGCTGCTCGATAACTGGGTCGCCGCAAAGGATCACCCCACCAAGGAAGATCTGGACAACATGGCTGCAGCCGCCAAAAAGGCCGTGCTGGGGGAGTAGCTCCCATCGCTGACGGCGGTCGGTCCATCTTTCTAAATGAAACGTCCTCCCGGGCGTCGGGGCACGAAGTTCCCTGCTCTACAGTCCTGCGCAAGACGAAGGCCACATTAAGTGGCCTTCTTTGCGTGCGGAACTCGCGATGAACTTCGTGCCCCGCCGTCCGGGAGGACGCCTCTTTATTGATGGGAGGCCTGATAGGTCGATGGTTCCGTGCCCGGATGCGTCCAAAGTGGGACGGGCTTTCCGGATGGTCAGGCTTTCGAAAAATGCGTCCCGGAAATTGCCTTTGGAATGGGACGTAGTTTCCCGTTGAGGTGCTTTGCGGAAAGTGCATCCCACTCTGGGCGGTCGAAGTGGGACACACTTTCCCAAAGGCGCTCCAACGGGAAATTGCGTCCCATTATTCGGTCAAGAAACGGGATGCATTTTCCCAATGAGAGCAAAACCGGAAAATGCATCCCACAATCAGCCCTCAAAGTGGGACGCCGTTTCCCAATGAGGCTCAAGCGGAAAATGCATCCCGGAATTTGCGCTCAAAGTGGGATGCGGTTTCCGGTTGAGGGTCTAAGGGGAAAGTGCGTCCCAGAATCGACGCTTGAAATGGGATGCAGTTTCCCGATGAGGCACTCGACGGAAAATACATCCCAGAAATGGCCTTTGAGCTGGGATAAGATTTCCGCGGCATCTCGGATTCTCAAAAATGAGACACGCCGTTGGCGAAAATGAGACACGTGATATCGGGTATCGGATGTATCATTTGCAAAAATGAGTCCACTCCACTCGAATAAAGCGAGGTCCCTCATGTACGTTCCACACCCCCGTATCCGTAGGCTGTCGAAAATCCCGCTTGTTGGGACGGCGGCGCTTGCTGCGTTGATCGCCACGAGCGTCGCCTGCTTCACGGCCACGCCCCAGGTTGCCCAGGCGGCAGACGCGCCCGCAATCACCGATATGACCGAGCAGGATTATCAAGCCCTGGGTCTGGGCACGAGCGAGGACATTCCGGCCGATACCATTGGCCCCTATTCCACTGATACCCCCACGACGTTTGCCACGCGCAGCGAGGTCTATATGGCAGCTAACGGTAGCCATGGCAATCGCTACACTCTGCGCGACAAGCTCGAGAACGTCGAGCGCGGTGACATTGGCGGCAGCAGCAAACTCACCGATGGCTATGGAAGTGTGTGGGGCGCCGCAAAGTTCTGGCAAAACGTCAACAACTTCGATACGAACAGCGATCTCTACAAGCATAGCGACTACGGTGGCGGCACCTGGTCGTACCTAAGCAACAATGAGTCCTCAACAGTACTCGCCAACGACAACAACGGTTTCTCGGGCATTCACGCCACGAGTGTTGAGTTCTGCAGCGACGCCAGCACGGGCAAAAAGAGCCGCGTTGCCGAGCTCCGTGCCTACGGCGACAGTTCCTCCACGACGATTGACGGCAAGTCATACGCCGGAAAGGTTGAGCTGGTCCTCTACTCGTTTAGCAACGGGCGTACGCGCACTCTCGACACACACCTGCCGGTGACGGTCAACACTAATATGATGTACGAAGGCCGTTTTAAGTACCTGGATGCCGGTTACCTGCAAGAGCACGACGCCGTCTTTGATGTCGAGGCGGGCGATGTCGATGGCGACGGCGTCGACGAGCTTTTTGTCTACGCGGGCTGCTATGTCGACGAGAACGGCGTGCGCAAGGCTGTAGTCGACATGTATGACTTGGAGGGCGGCAACTGGAAGCAAAGCGTCGTCAAGATCGATGCCGGTAACGCCGCGGACTACACCACGCACAACAAGGGCGGGAACGACTCCTGGACGCAGCTTCAGTCAGCTCCTGTCGTTTCGCTAGCGGCCGGCGACCTCGATCGCGATTTTTGCGATGACCTCGCCATCGTGGTCTCGGCACCCTACGGCAAGAAGAATATTGATAAGTCGACGCATTGCGAGCTGTTTTCGTGGGATGCATCCAAGGGTGCGCTCGTCCATGTCGATGCTCTGGGCGACGCGGGCGCAATCTCCCTCTCCGCGAACGGCAAGACCATGGTCGCTGCGAATGCGACGTTCGGCACGTTTGCCGCCTACGATGAAGAGGGAAAGAAGACGGGTGAAACCGTCACGGGCCTTATTCTTGCGGGCTATGACTGGCAACGCAGCGCTTTTGATTACGGCGCTTCTGACGGCAGCAAGGGGCTGTACGGCGCGCTGTACCGCTACGCGTATTTTGACTCGGAGTCTGGCGAGTTCAAACTTTCCGATTGCAAGGAATACAGAGACGGGCTCCTCGCCTCCTATGGGCTGATGCATGTGCCCAACAGCGCATGGAAGGATAGCGCTCAGGATAAGCGCTATCCGTGCACCTTGGCGCCTATTGCCCTTGCCACTGCCAACCTTGACGGCCTGTCCGAGCAGCTGGCGGTCGACGAGGTGCTCGTGGGCGGCGATGTGTTCCGCGACTTTGCCTGCAACACGGCACAGAGCGGGGCTCAGGGCTTGGGGTCCATGGTCGGAACCATGAGCATGAGCGGTCAGCAATACAACAGCAGCAACAAGCATGACCACAAGGGTATAGAGCAGGTGTGGATCAGCGACGTCAAGGCGGGCAGCGTCTCGGGTTCGGACCGCTATAACGAGAGCTTTATCGCCGTGGTGGGCAAGCACCGCGACGAGGACCTGCGCAAGAACGATGACTACTATTGGATGACCGCCTCGCATTTTTCGCTCGACGAGAACGGAAAGGTGCGCCGCGGCGAGGAGCAGGTGATTAGCGAGAGCAACCGTCGCGGCACTACCTACGGCACATTTATCTCGCTCGCGCTGCCCGATGTCGACAACGACAGCGTCAAGATCACGTACAAGGATCGCTACAAGGTCTATACCAACCCGCGCGTGCTTGCCGTGCTGCAGGATGCGCCCTATGTTGAGGATCTGGAGCAGGCATACGGCTATCTGGTGTTGGGCGGCACGTCATACGGAGAGGAAAAGGGCACGGGGACATCCCAGGGCTATACCATTGGCGCCGAGTTGGGCGTTGCCGTCGAGGTGCAGACCGGTCCGCCCCTGGTCGCGATGAATGCTTCAGTCGATTTTGCCGCCGAGGGATGCTATGACTACCGGAGCGAGCGCACGGTCAGCGCAAGCGTAAGCTATGAGTCGCATGCCGGCGAGGGTGACAAGGCCGTGCTCTACACGATTCCGATGGTCTATTACGAGTATGAGATCGAAAATGAGGAAACTGGTGGCAAGGGCGTGATGGCGGCGCCCGTGTCGCTCGGCGCGCAGACCTCGGTCGTTAATGTCGAGGCCTATGACCGCATTGCCAAACAGCACAATATGACGCCGCTCAGCTACTTTTTGACCAACCGGTCGGGAGAACCCGGAACCTATCAAACGACGCTCAACGGCGAGACTCCCGTTGGGGATTCCTTTGGCCTGGGCAAGCCTGGCGTAACGCGCGCCTACACGCACGATGGGTTTAACGGCGCCGCCGCGCAGTCGGGGGCGAGCATTGAGCAGACCATCGAAGTCGAAGAGGGCAAGGAGCAGGAGCTCGAGCTCGGCTTGACGCTGAACGGCAGCGTTGTCATGGGCGCGAAGCTCGCAAAGCACGAGTTGTTTGGCGGCCTGTGCTTTGGTGCCAACGCCGGCTTTACTACGGGTAACTCCTCGAGTGAATCGACCGAATACGGCGGCACCGTCGACAACCTGCCCGAGGCCGCGCAGGGCAAGTACGGTTTTGTGTGGCGTCTGGGCGTCAACGCGGTGGATGTCGACAAGTTCGAGGCAGACTCGGGCGACAAGCTCGGCACCAAGGACACCGACCAGTTCTGGATCGTGGGCTATGACGTTAAGGACGTCGAGATGCCCGACGCGCCGGCCGTGACGGGCTTTACGGCAAACGCTGTTGATTCGACAAGCATTACCTTTAGCTGGGACGATGTGCTCTCAAAGAAGGACGGCTTTAGCTACGGCGTGGGCATGCTGCAGAGTAATGCAGCGGACGCGGTTGTGAACAGCTGGAAGATTGCCGACAACACGCAGACCTCGCTCAAGTGGGATGGGCTGCAGCCCAATACGGAGTATCGATTCGCCATCGCCGCCGTTAAGAATGGATCCACGACCGAAACAGGTATTCGCTCGGCAATCATCACGGCCAAGACCATGCCCGATGGCATGACGATGACCGTGAGCGGACCTGCGGCGGATGCTGCGGAGGGGTCGGATCTTGGATACGACTCTTCGGTTGAGCGCGCGGCGGGAAGCCACCTGACACTCTCGGCGATTGGCCATGTGAAGCAACTCGGTGCCGACGATAGCGAAACAGGGCTGGCACCGACCTATATGTGGTACCGCAAGGGCCGCGGCGAGACAGAGTTTAAGCTCGTGGGTGCCGATGGCAACCTCGCGGCTGGAACGGCCTCAAAGCTCGAGATTGACCTGACCGCAGACGATGACGGTGCGCAGTATTACTGCCACGTGGGATACAACGACGTGGGCCTCGACACCGGCACGACGCTCGTGAATATCGAGGCCGAGGAGACGGCGCCCACAACGGTGAACGCCACCCCAATCCGCACGCGCCGCCTGTTCTCACAGGCAAGTGCGGGCGCCAAGAAGTTCCTGGACCATACGCTGGTAAACACCGCCGGCCCAACCGATTCCGAAGGCTCAAAGGACCCCGAGACTCCTGAGACCCCGACGAACCCGGACAAGCCCAAGTCCGACAACGGAGCTAAGATCGACACCAAGGTCAAGACTACGACCACAGCGAAGAACCTCGCAAACACCGGCGACCAAACATTCGCCCTAGTCGCCACCGCAGCAGCAGCGGGAGCAACGTTCGTAGTGATAGCCCTCATCATGCTGATCAAGCGCCGCAAGACCCACTAGTAGCCAGTCGAACATATCGACAACCCAAAAACCCGGGTAGCCAAAAAACAGGCCACCCGGGTTTTCTGTTGAGTGGAGACTCCGCAAGCGGAAACTGCATCCCACAATTAGCGCCCGGAACGGGACACATTTTCCGTCAAGCCCTCATCCGGAAAATCCATCCCAGTTTGAGCGCCCGGACCGGGACGCACTTTCCCAAAGGGTCCTCAACGGGAAACTGCGTCCCATAATTAGGCCGAGAAATGGGATGAACTTTCCCAATGAGAGCCAACCGGAAACCACGTCCCAGAATCAGCCCCCAAAGTGGGACGCACTTTCCCAACGAGCCTCAACCGGAAAATACATCCCGGAATCCAGCTGAATAGTGGGACACACTTTCCCAATCGGGTCCCAAGCGGAAACTGCATCCCATTCCAGACAAGAATTCTGGGACACGGTTTCCGGATGCAAAAAAGGCCACATGACGTGGCCTTCAACTTATATATGTTCAGCAGGTGTCTCCATGACAAGCCGCGCTTCAACACCGAGGCGTCTGCCCGGCGACGCGGAATGTAAGGTTCATCGCGAGTTCCGCACGAGCCGGAGAGCACTTAATGTGCTCTCCGTGCGAGCAGGACTGTCCGAGCAGGGAACCTTACGTTCCGCGCCGCCGGGCAGACGAACCAGTTATGAGCGACCCGCTACTTGATCTTGGTCGTGCCCGGTGCCAGGTTGGGGTCGGTCTCGTTGGCCTCGGTCTGGAAGTGCTCGGTGTACACGTTCTTGCCGTCGCGGAACATCTCGTAGTACTGCATCTTGGCGTAATCTTCGCGCGCCTTGGTGGCGGCTGCGGCGGCGGCATCGTCACCGGTGACGTTGGAGGAAAGCGCCCAGCGCAGGCTGGCGTCCTCGTAGCCCACCGAGTTGATGGCGGGCAGCGACTCGCGCAGCGTCATGTGCGCTTTCTGGTAGTCGGTCAGCGGTGCGCCGATCAGCTGCATAAGCTGCGTGGACAGGTAGTTGGTGGACAGGTCGTCGACCTCGCTCGTCTGGTCGCAGCCGGCAACGTCGTAGTTGGCCCAGATGATGTAGTCGGTCTGCCACAGACGTTCCTGGTGCGTGGCGTCGTCTTCGCCGATAAACCACTTGTCGTTGAACTTGGACGGGAAGAACGGCTGGTGGTCGCCCCAGAACACCACGACTACCTTACGGTCGAGCTTGCTCAGGGCGTTTAGGAAGTAGCGAAGCGCCTGGTCGGACTGCTCGATGCACGAGACATACTCGTCGACATCGGAGAGCGTGCCGTCCTCGACGGTCTTGGCGTCCAGATCGGTCGTGTCGATATTCAGGTGCATCTGCTTATCGACCGGCAGCAGACCCGTATCGTAGCCCGAGTGGTTCTGCATGGTCACGTCGAAGATAAACTGCGGATCGGCGTTCTGGTCGAGCAGCTCAAGAATCTTGTCGTAGGTAGCCTGGTCGGTCACCATGCCGCGCAAGGTGTCGGCTCCCTGGAAATCGTTGATGGACAGGAACTGGTCAAAGCCAAAGTCCTTGTAGACGTTCTCGCGGTTCCAGTTGGTTGCGTGATTGGGGTGCATAGCCGTGGTGGAATAGCCGAGCGATTTGAACTGCTCTGCCAGGTTCCCGGTCGTTTCCATGTTGTAGATGGTGTAGGGGTACACGCCCGAGCCCAGGTTGGCCATGGAGTTGCCGGTCATAAACTCAAACTCGGTATTGGCGGTGCCGCCGCCGTAGGCGCTCACGTAGAGCTTGCCGCGGCTGAGGCAGTTGGACAGGCTCTTAAAGTACTGCGGGCCCTCGTAGCCGGCGCGCATGTTCTGATAGATCGACAGATCCGAGAAGGTCTCGTTCATGATGGCGATGACCGTGGGCTTCTCGCTGTCGAACTGCTCCTTTGCGGCGGTGCGCTCGTCACTCTTGGCTGCGTCGGACTTGTCGTAGGCCTTGGCGTACTTTTTGAGCGTGGCCTTGGCATCGTCGACGGAGTAGTCGGCGGGTTTGGGCGGCTTGATGGACTGTGCCGCACTAATAAAGGCAGGCAGGTAGCCCTCGCGCCAGTAGCTCTCGAGCGGGCGCCAGGTGTAGACGGTGATGCCGAGGGTGTTGTAGTAGTCGATGAGCGTGACATGCGCGGTCACACCGCCCAGGCACAGTACGGCGACGAGCAGGTTGGTGAGCAGCATGCGCTTGGCGTTGGCGGCGCCCTTCTGACGGTGCGGTGCCACCAGGCCGGCGTACTCGCACAGCAGCATGGCGATGGCGGTAAAGCCCATGGACAGCACGCAGAACAGTGAGATCGAGAAGGTGTAGCCGGTGCCGGCGACCGCGGCGGCGGTGGAGATGGCCGAAAGGTCGCCCGGCTGGATGGGCATGGATTTAAACGTGATGACGAAGAACTCGGCAATGCCCAGGACAAAGAGGGCAAAGGCCAGGACCGCGGGAGCTACGCCGTGGCGCTGGAACAGGAAGAACAGGCCGACCATGAGCACGGTGATGATGGCCCACTCGAGCAGGATGCACAGGGGGTAGACCCAGGTAAAGTCGTGGTTGGACGAGACCTCCATGCCCAGCAGCGCAAAGACGCCGGCGAGCAGCAGGCACAGGACGGCGGCGACGAGCGGTTTGCCCACAAAGGCGCCGC
This sequence comes from uncultured Collinsella sp., assembly GCA_902491895.1. Classification (GTDB taxonomy): domain Bacteria; phylum Actinomycetota; class Coriobacteriia; order Coriobacteriales; family Coriobacteriaceae; genus Collinsella. Next base: position 12,379 of record CABUJH010000002.1, read on the forward strand.
GCAGGCGGGCGAGCTTGCCGGTGGGGGCGGGGGCGTCGGGCGCGGCGAACGCAAAGACGCGCGGGGCGATGCGGTCGCGTGCGATGCTGGCCCAAGCGCAGCCGGTGAGGATGGCGTTGGTCAGGATGAGCATCACAAAGGCGAGCGGCTCGTTTTGAGCGACGAGGCCCACGGCGCCCCAAATAGTCAAAAAGACCTGGAACAGGCCGAAGGCGACACTCCACCCAAGAGCGCTTTTGGCAACGGTGCCCGACTGAGCGCGAATGGCCTTGGCCTCGCGCAAGACAAGGTAGACGGTCGCCGCAAGACCGACGAGCGAGATGGCGGCAGCGAACATGCTGAGACTCCTCACAAACTAAAACGTACGAAAGCGGGGGTTTACCCGATTGTTACCAAGATATGCGCTGCAATTGGTGTCTGCGCACAACAACCAGCCATATTAACGCGCACGTGTGACGGTGTGGCGCAATGTAGTGGCGACCTGCGCGATAATGGACGGGAATTACACGGAAACGTAAAGGCTTCTTAAAGAATTGGCGAGGATGAGGCGATGAACGAACGGGCTTGTATGACGAGTGCGGGTGACGTGGACGCTGGCATGGACGCGGGCGGCTATCCTGTCGAGACCACGGGCAACGCGGTGCTGGACACGTTGGAGCACCGTTCGTCTACGCGTGCCTTCGCGCGTGATGACGATGACCGTCCCGTGGCGGTGACCGACGAGCAGCGGGCGGCGATCTTGCATGCGGCGACTCGCGCACCATCGGCGGGCGCCATGATGATGTATTCCATCGTGAGCATTCGCGAGCAGGCTACGCTGGACCGTCTGGCCGACCTGTGCGACCACCAGCCCATGATCGCCAAGGCGCCCTGGGTACTCATATTTGTGGTCGATTATGCCAAGTGGATCGATCTGTTTGAGCACGTGGGCTGCTTTGAGCCCGAGTTTGTCGAGCGCACGGGCAAGGCGCCCCGCCGCGCGCCGGGTTTGGGCGACTTTGCCATCGCGGCCCAGGACGCCGTGATCGCCGCGCAAAACGCCGTGGTTGCCGCCGAGGCCCTGGGCCTGGGGAGCTGCTACATCGGTGATATCGTCGAGAATGCCGAGGAAGTTGCCGAGCTGCTCGATCTGCCGCCCTATACCATGCCGCTGTCGATGCTCATCATCGGCACGCCCCGTAAGGAGCGCCCGGCAATCGCGCACCCCGTGGTGAACCTGGTGCACGAGGAGCGCTACTGCCGCGCCGATGCTGCGACCATGGACGCGCAGGTGGCCGAGATGGACGCGATGTTCCGTCCGCATGCCCGCGAGGTGGGCGAGCGCGTCGTGGACATCTATACCCGCAAGCACACGAGTCCCTTTATGGCCGAGATGAGCCGCTCCATGGAGTGGTGGTTCAAAAATTGGCTTGGAAAATGACGAATGTGACAAAGGGACAGTCCCTTTGTCACATTCCATATCGCCGCGGTAGCCTAAAGGCCGTATAAATGTTTATCTAGCTGGGAAAACAGTGCCATTCAAACATAGGCCGATTACCTATAATCCCTTCGAACATTAAAGTTGGGAGGAAACCGGCTTATGGAACAAAAGGCCAAGGAGGCAGCCTCGCACGCTGCGATTCCTGTGAGCATCTCGGCGATGCTCGTCACGCTGGGCGTGGTGTACGGCGATATCGGCACCAGCCCCATGTATGTAACCAAGGCGCTCGTTGCCGGCAACGGCGGCATCGGAAGCGTCACGGAGGAGTTCGTGCTCGGCGCGCTCTCCCTTGTCGTGTGGACGGTCACGTTGCTGACCACCATCAAGTATGTGCTCATCTCGCTGCGCGCCGATAACCATGGTGAGGGCGGCATCTTTGCCCTGTACAGCCTGGTCAAGCGTTGCGGCAAGTGGCTTATCATCCCCGCCATGCTGGGTGGCGCCGCGCTGCTCGCCGACGGCATCCTGACGCCGGCCGTTACCGTTACCACGGCCATCGAGGGCCTGCGCACCATCCCGGCGGTCCATGCCGTGCTGGGCGATGACCAGGGCCGCGTCGTCGCCATTACGCTCGCCATCATCATCGTGCTCTTCTTGGTACAGCGCATCGGTACGGCCAAGATCGGTCACGCCTTTGGCCCCATCATGACGCTGTGGTTCCTATTCCTGGGCGGCACGGGTCTGTTCTTTGTCTTACAGCACCCCGCCGTGCTGCTGTGCCTCAACCCGCTCCGCGGCATCGCCTTTTTGTTGAGCCCCAACAACCACGCGGGCATCATGATTCTGGGCAGCTGCTTCCTCGCCACCACCGGTGCCGAGGCGCTCTACTCCGACATGGGCCACGTCGGCCGCGGCAACATCTACGCTACCTGGCCGTTCGTTAAGTGCTGCCTGCTGCTGTCCTATATGGGCCAGGGCGCTTGGCTTATGAACAACGCTGCCAACCCCGAGCTCATGGGCATTGCCGATCTCAACCCGTTCTACCAGATGCTCGCCCCGGGCCTGCGCCCGTTTGCCGTCGGCCTTTCTACCGTCGCGGCCATCATTGCCTCGCAGGCGCTCATCACCGGCGCATTCTCGCTGGTGTCCGAGGCCAGCCGTCTGGACCTCATGCCGCACATGCAGGTCTTCTACCCTGCCGAGACCAAAGGCCAGCTCTACATCCCCATGGTCAACAACGTCATGCTTGTCGGCTGCGTCATCGTGGTACTGCTGTTCCAGAACTCGGCGCATATGGAAGCCGCCTACGGCCTTGCCATTACGCTGACTATGATGTGCACCACGCTGCTGCTCTTCTTCTACCTGCACGAGGAGCGCAAGCTCAAGGTTGCTCCGTGGATCTTCGCGGCCTTCTTCCTTTTGCTCGAAGGCTTCTTCTTCGTGAGCTCACTCACCAAGTTCTTCCACGGCGGCTACTTCACCATCCTCATGGCTGCACTCATCATGGGCATTATGGTGTGCTGGTACAACGGCACGGCGGTCGAGCAGCGCCAGTTTACGCTGCTGCCGCTGCGCAGCTACCTGCCGCAGCTCAAGCGCCTGCGCGACGACGACCGTTACGAGCGCATGAGCGACAACGTCGTGTACCTGACCAAGGACACCCATACCGACTACATCGACCGCGATATCGTCTATTCGATCTTGGACAAGCATCCCAAGCGCGCCCGCGCCTGGTGGTTTGTGAATGTCGAGACCATGGACGAGCCGCACACCTTTGCCTATTCGGTCGAGACGTTCGGCACCGACTACGTGTTCCGCGTGCATCTGTACCTGGGCTACAAGATCAACCAGCGCGTCAATGCCTACCTGCGTCAGGTTGTTCAGGACCTGGCTGCCACCGGCGAGCTGCCGCCGCAGACGCATGACTACTCGGTCTACAAGGATCCGGGTAACATCGGCACGTTCAAGTTCGTCCTGATTCGTAAGCTTCTGGCGCCTGAAAGCGATGTGGAGCCGAGCGAGCGTACGGCCATCACGCTCAAGTACATCATTCGCCGCGCCGCCGGCACGCCTGCACGCTGGTACGGCCTGGAGAACTCCAACGTGAGCTTTGAGTACGTGCCGCTGTTCACCAAGTTCAAAGCCGTGAACAAGATGCAGCGCCTGGCCCCCAACGAGCGGCCGTAGTCGACGCTCGAGGTTTGTCTGCGAACGGGCGGGTTTGTATTGACGGGGATTGAGTCCTGGGAGGAAACCATGGATGCAAAGGTGCTTGACGGTTGCGATCTTGCGACCGAGCTGGTGCGTGAGGTACGCGCCGATGCTGCCGAAGATCGGTTCTTTACGAATCGGGCCAACATGGATATGGCCGACCGCGTGATTTCGATCGTGGTGACGGTGCTTGTCGCGGCGTGCGTGTGCGCACTGCTCGCGCACGTGCTGTTTGTCTAGCGACCGCCGGTTGCAAAGGCTATACACTTGGAACCACCACAAGGGAAACCACCACAAAGGTGCGTGTCCCTTTGTGGTGGTTTTTGTTTTTGAGAGAGGGGCGGGGCGCTGATGGACGTCCGTACGGACGGCGATATTGCCGATAGCTTTTGGTGGCGGCGCACAACGCTGACGCGCCGCACTCCTCTGTATGACGCCTGCGTATCAGTGGGGCTGCTGGTCGCGGCGACGATTGTGGGCGCGCTGCTCGACCATCCGGGTCTCGCGCCGAGCATCATGATCGTCTATGTGTTCGCCGTTCAGCTGTGCGCATTCTTTACCTGGAGTCGCCTGTATTGCTTGCTGAGCTCGGCTGCCGCCGTGGCGCTCTACAACTTCTTGTTTGTCGACCCGCGCTACTCGCTGTCGCTTATCGACCGCGGCTATCCCGGCATGTTCTTCATCATGTTCGTGGTCTCGCTTGTGTCGAGCTCGATTGCGTTGGCCCTGCGCCGCGCCTTGGCACAGGCTGCCGCCAGCGACCGCCGCACGCATATGGTGCTCGAGACCAACCGCATGCTGCAGCGGTGCGCCGATCAGCAACAGATTGTCCATGCCATGGCGACGCAGCTGGCGCGTCTTTCGGGCTGTCCGGTCGTGTGGTACAGCGCCGACGCCGAGGGCGATGACCTGCTGCCGCGTGCGACATACACGGCCGTGGGCGATGCCGCACCGGTGCATGAACTGGCGCCGCAGATGCCGCCGCGGCTCTCGGCGTCCGCCTATGTGGGAACGCCGCTCGACGCCACGTTTGGCGGCTCGGCGTTTTATGGCATCTACCTGACGGTTCGCACGGGCGACGGCTTCGTCCGCTCGGGCGAACCCGCTTCGGTGGTGGGCGTGCTGGCTATCGTTGCCGAGCCCGACGTGCTGACGCATGAGGAGCGGACACTTGCCGATGCCATCGTGAGCGAAGGCGAGCTGGCGCTCGACCGCGCCCGCGCCATGGAGGCCCGCGAGGAAGCGGCGGTGCTCGCCAAAAACGAACAGTTGCGCGCCAACCTGCTGCGCTCCATCTCGCACGATCTGCGTACGCCGCTCACCAGTATTTCGGGCAATGCCGATGTCCTGCTCGACCAGGGTTCGACCGGCACCGCGGTGCTCGACGCCCAAACGCGCCGCGGCCTGCTTCTATCCATTCGCTCGGATGCGCTGTGGCTCAACGCCACCGTCGAGAACCTGCTCGCCATCACCAAGCTCGAGGGCGGCGGCATGCATCTGTCGACTACGCTCGAGCTTATGGACGATATCGTCGAGGAGGCGCTGCGCCACGTAAGTCCGGCCGTGCGCGAGCACGACCTTAAGGTGGTGGCGTGCGACGAGCCGGCGCTCGTCAACGTCGACGCGCGCCTGATGGTGCAGCTGGTGGTCAATCTGGTGAACAACGCCATCACCTATACGCCCGCAGGCTCGCATATCGTGATTTCGATTGGCGTCGACGATGGACGCGTGGCGTGCTCGGTGGCCGATGATGGTCCGGGCATCGCACCCGAGGATCGCGAGCGCATCTTTGAGTCGTTCTACACCGCCAACCATGGCCTGGCCGACAGCCACCGTAGTGTGGGCCTGGGGCTTTCGCTCTGCCGCTCCATTGCGCTGGCACATGGCGGTAGCATAGAGGTTACCGCGGCGGATCCGCACGGCTCGGTCTTTACGATTGAGCTTCCCGTCGCCGATGTTTCGTTTGATAAGGAGTAGCGCCGTGCCGAACTCTGCCGTAAAACCGCTCATCTTGGTTGTTGAGGACGACCCCGCTGTCCGCAACCTTATCGTTGCCGCGCTCGAGACGCACGGCTTGCGCCATATGGCCGTGGAGACCGCCCATGCCGCCATCGCCGCTGCCTCGTCGCAGGCGCCGAGCATCGTGCTACTCGATCTGGGCCTGCCCGATATGGACGGCGTCAAGGTGGTGGAGTCGGTGCGCGCATGGTCGGGCATGCCGATCATCGTGGTTTCGGCGCGCAGCGAGGACGCGGACAAGATCCGCGCGCTCGATGCCGGTGCCGACGACTACCTGACCAAGCCGTTTTCGGTCGAGGAGCTGCTCGCGCGCATTCGTACGACACTCAGGCGCCTTTCGTATGCGCAAACGGGCGGCGTTGCCTCCGAGGGCTCGTTCGATACCGGTGAGCTGCATATCGATTTTGATGCCGGCATCGCCACGATGGATGGCGAGGAGCTGCATCTGACGCCGATCGAGTACAAACTGCTATGTCTGCTGGCGCATAACGCCGACAAGGTGCTGACGCACCAGTCTATCCTGCACGAGATTTGGGGTACGGCAACTAAGAGCGACCTGGCGAGCCTGCGTGTCTTTATGGGTACGCTGCGTAAGAAGATAGAGTCCGACCCCGCGCATCCGCGCTATATCCAAACGCACGTGGGTATCGGCTATCGCCTGGTCACCCAAGGCTAGGACGGCGTCCGCCATCCCAATATGAGTTGCGGTGAAATACGGTCTAAATTTGCCTAATTCCAGGCAAAGCAGTCCATATTCCACCGCAACTTTGTTATTTGCCCTTGGGCTTGCTGGCGTAGAACTTCTTCTTTTTGAGCTTGCCGGCGGGGGAGGGCTTGCCAGCAAAGTTGGACTTGCCGTTGCCGGCCTGCGCGTGCGCGGGCGCCGTTGCGCGAGGCTTACGGGCCTCGGGGTTACGCAGCTCCTCGACGCGCTCGGCAATCTCCTCGGCGCTAAAGCCGACCTCGGCCATGGCGTCCTCAATGGGCAGGCGGCGCACGATATAGCAGTGGTGCACCTTCTGGTTGCGCGCGAAATCCTCGGGGATGGTCTGCGCCGTAATGTCCTCCAGCACGACGCCCGCGCGCGCGAGCTTGCGCGTCTCGGGGCGGAAGCCGCGCAGGTTGCAGCTAAAGATGGCGTGGCCGCCCTGTGCGAGCAGGCGCGATACGCCGGCCAAAAGCTCAACATGGTCGCGCTGGACATCCCAGGTGCGGCGGCCCATCTTGGATGAGTTCGAAAACGTGGGCGGATCGACAAAAATCAGGTCCCAGCGGTTGCGCGTCTGGCGCTGGTCGCGAATCCAGGCGAGCACGTCGTCGCGCACAAAATGATGCTGCGGACCAACAAAGCCGTTCTGGCGCATATTGCGCTCGGCCCAGTCCAGGTAGGTGTTGGAAAGGTCGACTGTCACGGTTTCCTCGACGCCGCCGTCGGCCGCATAGCAGGTGGCGGTGCCGGTATAGGCGAACAGATTGAGGAAGCGGCGTGCCTGTTTGGCGTGTTCGCGCACCAGGTTGCGGGTGACGCGGTGATCCAGGAAGATGCCCACATCCAGGTAGTCGTCAAAGTTGACGGCAAAGGTGAGCCCGCCTTCTTCGATGAGCGGCAGACGCCGGCGCGCGATGTTGGCGCGCTCGCCCGATCCGCCCTTGCCGGCGCCCTGCTTGCCGTACTGCGAGCCGCCACGCGAACGCATGCGGGCCTTGGCGTGCACATGCTCGGCCGGAACATCAAGGATGCGCGGCGCGATGGCCAAGATGTCGAGCATGCGGGCCTGGGCCAGCGCGGGGTCGATGGTCTTGGGCGCGGCGTATTCGGCGATGACGAGCCAGCGGCCCGGCGTCTGCGGGCAACCCTCGTACAGGTCGATGGCAGCGGAGTAGTCGGGCAGGTCGGCATCGTAGACGCGATAGCAGCTCACGCCCTCGCGCTTGGCCCACTTGCGGCGCAGACGGGCATTCTTGCGCAGGCGGTTGGCGAACTGCTCGGACTCCGGGATGAGCACGGGCAGCGGCTTGCCGTCGCCCAAGTCGAGCGTGGCGGCAGGTTCGGGCATGGAGGAAGCGGCGGCTTCGTCGTTGGCTTCGTTGGCATCCGCAACCTCGGCCTCGGCATCCGCGCTGGTCGCAGCCTCAAACGCTGCAGCGGCGTGGTCGAGTGAGGGCCAAACCTCAAGAGCCGCCTCCTCGTTATTGGGCATGACGGCGATCGAGCGCTCGGGCTCGGCGTGGAGCGCGCGGGCCAGCAAGCCGTCGCGGGTGAGAGCGGCGACCGGCGCCGAAGCGAGCTCGGGGGCGCGGCGCAGCTCGCCGATGAGCGTCATGGCATCGTGCATGAGCGAAAGCGGGGTCTCGGTCGTGTCCGCGACCAGGGCGGCACCGGCGACGGCGCCCGCATGGTCCAGCACGGTGGCGGGCTTGGCGGCACAAAAGTTGACAAAACGCTTGTAGCCGGCGCACTTGACCATGCGCTCGGCAGTCTTGCGGGCGGCGGGGTCGATGTCTACGGCCACGATGCGCGCCTGGCGCTCGCGCGCTGCCGCCTCGCGCTCGCGCGCCTCGGCAAGCAGCTGCTCCCACAGGACAGCGTCGTGCAGCTGCCAGCCCTCAAAGCCCCAGCGCTCGCGTGCGGCGCCCGGGGCGCGGTCGGTCAGAATGTTCACGGCCTCCAGCAGCAGACCGCCGCCGGCGCACGAGGCATCGATCAGCGTGGGAAGGGCTTCGTTTTCGTAATCGTCGGCCGTCAGCTCGCGCTCGCATAGTGCGGTCCAGCCGACCTGCGCCAGCACCAGGGCGGCGTAGTCGGGGCGCAACACGTGTGCGCCCTCGCCGGCACGAGTCGCAGCGGGCGGCAGACGCTTGAACAGCGGGTCGCCCGAAAGGTCCAGGCTGATGCTCGCGCGGCGCTGACGCAGCGAAAGCAACAGGTGAACATCGGGGTCGGCGGCATCGACGTCGGCGCGACGGCCCGTGGTCTCGGCCAGACGGTCGCACAGCGCGTCTTTGGCGCGCAGGGCCGAGAAGCGCGTGTTGCGCAGCTGCTCGGTCACGCCGCGGGCGGTGATGGCGATGGTGGCGCCGGGGCGGATGATGGTCTCCCAGGCGATGTCGTAAACGCTATCGTACAGTTCATCGGCATCCTGCGCCTCAAAGCGCCCGAGTACCACGAACACACGGCTCGCCAGGCGCGACCACAGACAGGCGCGGTAGCCTTCTTCGAGCTCGCCCTCAAATGTAGCGCGGCCCTTCAGCCGGCGAACATGCGAAAGCCCGAGGCGTTTAAGCTCATCGGCGAGTGCGGACTCAAAGCCCTCGGGGCAGCTTGCGTAAAATTCCATGGGTGACCTCTCTGGTTGCGTCGCTCCATTATATGATGGTTACTTCGTTTACTCTCGCCCCCGAAAGGAACCCATATGATTGATGCGTGCCCCGATTCCGCCGTGCTCTTTTTTGACGTGGACGGCACGCTGACGTCGTTCGATCCCGACAACATGACCGACAAGGACTTTTCGGCGGTTCACCCCTCGCAGGCGGTCGTCGAGGCGTTTCATCGTCTGCGCGACGCGGGACACCATGCATTTATCTGCACGGGTCGTCCCTTGTGGCTGATTGCCGATGGCCTGCGCGCGCTGAACCCGGCGGGTGTCGTTGCCATGGCGGGAGCGACGCTCGAGGTCGAGGGCCGCGTGGTGCATGAGGACTGCTTTGACGAGGACGTTATTGAGGAGCTTGCGCGCCGTATGGCCGCGGCAGGGATTGAGGCCTTTTTCGAGACCAACGTGGCTACTTTTGCCCTGGAACCCGCGGGTGTTGAGCAGTCGTCTCTGATCGGCACTTCTGTGGTGCACAGCACCGAGGAAATGCGCGTCGACGGCAGTCTGCGCGTGGGCAAGGTATGCCTCAGTGTGCCCAGTTTGGCTCGCGTGGCCAACGATGACGGCTTTATCGATCGCGAGTTTGAGCTGTGCAACACCGGTGGCCAGAATCGCGAGCTGAGCCCCAAGGGCATTGACAAGGGCGTGGGCGTGGCGCGAGCGCTGGAATACCTGGGTCGCACCGGCAACGCGCGCACCTTTGGCTTTGGCGATTCCGGCAACGATCTGGGTATGCTCGCCGCTGTCGAGACGGCCGTGGCCATGGGCAACGCTATGCCCGAGGTCAAGGCGCTCGCCGACTACGTGACTGATGATGTCGCACACGACGGCACCGTCACAGCGATGCAGCATTTCGGCCTCATCTAATGAATCCCACGTTCTGACGTTTGCTCAAACTGCGACTCTTTGCTTTTGCATGCTCAATCGATTTATCAATCCAAACACTGAGGTGTTTATACCGTTCGCCGAGAAGATAAAAAACCGCAGCTCACGCCTTGATAAACGTAGGTAAAGTGTTTAGCAGTTTAACGCCCATGTGCAAGCGAAAGGAATCAGGCAGATGGCAATCAAGGTGTTCGCTGACGGTGCAAACCTCGAGGGCATGCTCGACATGTACGAGAACGGCAACGTTCAGGGTTTCACGACCAACCCGTCCCTTATGAAGAAGGGCGGCGTGACGGATTACCGCGCGTTTGCCAAGGAGGTCCTGGCCCACATCACCGATGTGTCCGTCTCGTTTGAGGTCTTTGCCGACGACGTCGAGACCATGGAGGTCGAGGCGCGCGAGATCGCTACCTGGGCCGAGAACGTCTACGTCAAGATTCCGTGCGTGACCACCAAGGGCGAGTCCACCGCCGAGCTGGTGCGCAAGCTTTCGGCCGACGGCATCAAGGTCAACGTCACCACCATCTTTACGCCTACGCAGGTTGATGAGATGGTCGAGGCCGTCGACGCCGAGACGCCGTCCGTCATCTCGCTCTTTGCCGGCCGCATCGCCGATACCGGCGTCGACCCCATTCCGTTTATGACGGAGTCGGTCAAGAAGGCCGCCGCAAAGCCCAACTGCGAGGTCCTGTGGGCGTCCACGCGCGAGCTCATCAACATTTACCAGGCCGAGGCCTGCGGTTGCCAGATCATTACGGTGCCCAACAGCATCCTGGCCAAGCGCAAGAACATTGGTCGCGACCCGTACGAGGTCTCGCTCGATACCGTGCGCGGTTTTGCCAAGGATATCGCGGCGCTCGGTTTCCATATCCTGCCGTAGCGCGAACACCGACTGTACCGTGGGCTGTTCGCCCCGGCCTTTCCTTTCCCTATCGCTCACGCGCTCCGCGAGGGCCGCGCTAGGCAAAGGAAAGGCCGGGGCTGCCGGCACGAGCTTGCCAGCAAGTTGGCGATTGGCTTCCATATCCTGCCGTGGGCAAAGGTACCCCCGCTTGCGCCGTGCAAAATTGAGAGTATTCAGCAAGGTAAAGGTCTTTATCAGTTAACCGAAGCATGGAACGGCCCCCGTTTTGGCTCTGACGACGCTAAAACGGGGGCTGTTTTTTGCTTTTTCGTCTCTGAGGGGCATCCGGAACGGTGGAATTTGCAGAATACTCGCGATTTTGCACATCGCTACAGGGGGTACCTTTGCTTTGGCGGTTTACTTGCCCTGCACCATGGTGAGCGAGATCTTCTTGCGGTCGCGATCGACCTTTTCGACCCACACCTTGACCGTGTCACCGACGCGCACGACGTCGCTGGGGTGCTTGACAAAGCGGTTGGCCAGCTTAGAGATATGTACGAGGCCGTCCTGGTGCACTCCCACGTCGACGAAGGCGCCAAAGTCGACGACGTTGCGCACCGTGCCCTTGAGCTCCATGCCGGGTTCCAGGTCGTCGATGGAAAGTGCCGAGCGGCTAAAGACCACCTCGGGCGCGTCGTCGCGCGGGTCGCGGCCGGGCTTCTTGAGCTCGTTGACGATGTCGATGAGCGTGAGGGTGCCGCAGTCCAGGTCGCTTGCCAGCGTCGAGATGCTGCCCAGACGGCGCTCGATGTCGGGTACGCCGCCGCGGCTAAGCTCGCTTGCCGCCACGCCTGCGCGCTCAAGGACGGCCGTGGCTACCTCGTAGCTCTCGGGGTGGACGCTCGTCGCGTCGAGCGGGTTCTTACCGCCGCTGATGCGCAGGAAGCCCGCGGCGTTGAGATATGCCTTGGGCCCCAGCTTGGGGACCTTCTTAAGCTGGCGGCGATCGGTAAAGGCGCCGTTTTCCTCGCGGTAGGCCACGATGTTCTTGGCCACGCTCGGCGTGATGCCCGATACGTATCCCAGCAGGCTCGCGCTCGCGGTGTTGACGTCGACGCCCACACGGTTGACGACGTCTTCCACCACGTGGCCCAGGGTGCACGAAAGCTCGGCCTGGTCAAGGTCGTGCTGGTACTGACCCACGCCGATGGACTGAGGCGGAATCTTAACGAGCTCTGCCAACGGATCCTGCAGGCGGCGGCCCAGGCTCATGGCGCCACGCACGGTGACGTCCAGGTCGGGGTATTCCTGACTGGCGAGCTCGGAGGCGGAGTACACCGACGCGCCGGCCTCATTGACGATGGTGTAGCGAAGGCTGGGCGCCTGCTCGGCAATGAACTCCGAGACGACTTCCTCGGTCTCGCGGCTGGCGGTGCCGTTGCCGATGACGATGGTGTTGACGCCATCCTTCTTGACGAGGCGGGCGAGCTCGCGCTTGGTGCCGGCGACGTCGTGGCGCGGCTTGGTGGGGTAGACCACGCCGTGGTCGAGTAGCTTGCCGGTCTCGTCCATGACGGCGACCTTGCAGCCGGTGCGGTAGCCCGGGTCGAGCGCGAGCACGCGTGCGCCGCGCACGGGACGTGCCGAGAGCAGGCCCTCGAGATTCTTGGCAAAGACGTTGATGGCCTCGGTCTGCGCGCGAACGGTGAGCTTGGCGCGGGCTTCGCGCTCCAGCGAGGGGGCCATGAGGCGCTTGTAACCGTCAGCGATGGCGGCGTCAAAGACGGGAGCAAACACGCCCTGACGGCGGGGCCAACGGCTGCCGAGGCGTGCCGTGGCGGCAGCACCGTCGACGTTCACGCGCACGCGGAGCTTGCCCTCGCGCTCACCGCGGTCGATAGCCAGCACGCGGTGGTTGGGTATACGGCGCAGCGGCTCATCATAGCTGTAGTACGGCTCGTAGGGGGTCTTCTCGGTGGGGTCGGTGGCCTCGACGACGATATCGGCGGTGTTTTGCGTAAAAGCGCGCAGGTCGGCGACGTTCTCGGGGTCCTCGGCCACCGTCTCGGCCACGATGTCCGCCGCGCCGGCGAGCGCCTTCTCGGGCGTGTCGAAGCCGGCTTCCTCGTTGACGTAGGCCGCGGCGGCATCGAGTGCGCTGCCCTTGGCCGAGGCCTGCATGATGATCATGTTGGCAAGCGGCTCCAGGCCTGCCTCGCGGGCCTTCTGCGCGCGGGTCATGCGCTTTTTGCGGTAGGGCTTGTAGAGGTCCTCGACACGCTGGAGCTGCGTGGCCTCGCGAATCTGCTGCTCGAGCTCGGGCGTGAGCTTGCCCTGGGCGTCGATGAGCAGAATGACGTCCTCTTTGCGCTGTTCAAGATTGCGCAGGTAGGACAGGCGCTCGTCGAGTGCGCGCAGGGCGACGTCGTCCATGCCGCCCGTTGCTTCTTTGCGGTAGCGCGAGATAAAGGGGATGGTGTTGCCCTCGTCGATGAGCTTGACGGCTGCCTCGATGTTGGCGGCCTTAAGGTTGAGCTCGTGGGCGAGCTGGGCGATAAGATCCATGGGACTCCTTGCGTTTAAGGTGCGTTTGCAGCACAGGGCTACCAAGGATACCACCCGTTTCAAAAGACTGTTTTGGGCCCTCGCCACGAAAACGACCTATCTACTACGTTTGAACCGTATGGGTCGACCATCCCCCGGTTTTCAGAAAATACGCAAGCCGTCTACCTGCGCTTTTGATTTTAGGAAATATGGCATGGTTGAGGGTGATTGGCTAAACGTAGTAGATAGGCCCATTTCGTGGCGAACGAATCAGGCTGAGGTGCAAAATGGCCCCCGTCTCAGAAAAATCGTCGGCAAGGTAGCAAAATGCCCCGCGGGCAGGAGGCTGCTCGCGGGGCAAAGAAGAGGGGCTTATTGGTGGCGGACCGAGGGGTTCGGCATGGGGTTTGCCGCGGTCTGCCCTAAGGCATTACAGCTCGACGAGCTGGCCGGTCTCGGCGGCCTCCTTGATGGCGTTGAGAAGCGTGAGCGTCTTGACGTTGTCGGCGGGGGTTACGACGGGCTCGACCTCGCGGCGGACAACCTTCACAAAGTGCTTGAGCTGCATCTTGTGTGGCAGTGCCGGGTCGACAGCCGGAATCTCCATCTGCAGCGGCTTGTGCCAGTTGGAGGCGCCGTCGTAGGAGAACTGGTGCAGGCGGGGCAGCGACAGGGCGCCCTTGGTGCCGCCGATAAAGTAGGCGTCGGCGTCGAAGGGGCGGTACTGCGGATCCTCGCGAGCGGTTGCCTCCCAGTTCCAGGGGCTGGCGGTGGCGTCGGAGATGGTCATGCTTGCGAGCGCGCCATCGGCAAAACGGACGTTGACCACGGCGGAGTCCTCGGTCTCAAAACCGCGGGCGGCGCTGGACTGCATACCCTGGACGGCAACAGGCTCGCCCAGCAGATAGCGGAGCAGGTCGACGTCGTGAACCAGGTTGACCAGGATCGGGCCGGCACCCTTCTTGCGGCGCCACTCGACATCGAAATACTCGTCATTCTTATAGATCATGTAGTGGAAGCTCGACACGGTGAGCTTGCCCAGCTCGCCGGACTCGATGATCTCCTTGGCCTTGTTGACGAAGGGGTTGTGGCGACGGTGCTGACCTACGAGCACGGGCACGCCGGCGGTCTCGGCCTCGGCGGCGAAGGCCTGGGCATCCTCGAGATCGTTGGAGATCGGCTTTTCGATCAACGGCACGATATTGCGCTTCACAGCCTCGCGGGCAACGCCCAGGTGCAAGTCGTTGGGGGTGGCGATAATGACGGCCTCGGGTTTGACCTCGTCCATCATCTGGGCGGGATCGGTGTAAAACGGCACGCCGGCGGCCTCGGCCGTGGCGCGAGCGCCCTCAAAGGCGTCGGCGATGGCGACGAGTTCGGCCTCGGGTTCCTCGGTGACAAAGCGGATGTGGTTGCGGCCCATGGCGCCGGCGCCGATAACGGCAATGCGGACGGGGTTGAGCTCAGACATTTCGACTCCTTAATACTGGTGACCGGTGGGATGCGACAAAGGGGCTGTCCCTTTGTCGCATCGGTAAAACTAGGCGGACTTCTTCTTGCTGTCGGAGACCATCATGTAGACGGTGAGCACGACGGCGATGGCGGCGATCACAATGGCGCCGTAGAAGGACTGCTGGTAGGCGGCGCTGCCGGCCTCGGCGTGATACAGCACGGCGGTGATGGGCTGGCTGATCCAGGTGGAAGCGGCATAACCCAAAAACATGATGCCGTAGTTGACGCCGATGTTGCTGGTGCCAAAGGCGCCACCGGTGAGCGGCGGGTAGATGACGAGCAGAGCGCCAAAGCTAAAGCCGAGCAGGGCGAGCGCCACAAAGAACATGCTCTGCGTAAAGCTCATCGACATGATGACGAGTGCGACGATGGTGACGACAAGGCTGATGAGCAGCGACTTATAGGCGCCGAGCTTGTCGATGATCTGGCCAAAGGACAGACGGCCGACCAGGTTGGCGCAGGTGTTGACGGAGACGACCACGCCGCCGAGGGCGACGGCCGCGGCGCTCGTGGGGTCGGCGAAGAGCTGGACGGCGGCGATGGAGGCAACCTTGCCCACGAGCAGGGTGCCCGCGGTGGCGGCAAAGGCGAAGGTGACGATGAGGACCCAGAAGCGCGGGGTCTTGACCATCTCGCCCGGGGTGAGGTCGCCGAAGGTGCCGGCATGTGCGCCACCCTTGGGGGCCTCGAAGCCCTCGGGCAGCCAGCCGGCCTCGGGGGCCTTCAGGAACAGGGCGGAGGCGGCGATTGTCACAAAGAAAATGACGCCGAGCGCCTTAAGGGCGCCAAAGATGCCCAGGCTCGGGATGAGCAGCGAGGCGAGCACCGGGGACAGCACGGCGGGGCCGGCGGTCGAAGCGGCCAGGGTGATGCCGGAGGCGAGACCCTTCTTGTCGATGAACCACTTTTGGCCGGTGGTGAGCGCCGGGTTGTAGCCCAGGCCGTTGCCGATGGCGGCGACGAGCGAGAACCACAGGTAGAACTGCCACGGCTCGGTGACGGTACCGGACATGAACCAGCCCAGGCCGTAGCACACGGCGGCGGCGATCACGACGTTGCGCGGGCCGATCTTATCGGAGATGCGGCCGGCGAAGATGCCCGTCACGGCCATGATGGTCTGAAAGACCGGGAAGGCCCAGGTAAGAGCGCTGGACCACTCGGGGTAGACGGCGAGCAGGTTCTTGCTCACGACGGAATACAGCGCGATGGAGCTGATGAAGAACATGGTGACGCACGCGGCGGAAAGCACGACGGCGCGACCCTTGTTGGAGTTGGTGGAAGCCATTGGACTCTTTCTAATCGATACGGGGGAGGAACAGGCGTGTCTGCGGGTCCTCCCTGTCGGGTTGGTTTACTGGTCAGTCGGCTTGGCGACGCCGGACTCATCGGACCAGAGCTCGACACCCTTGTTCTTAAGGTAGTTGTCGGCATAGGCGCGACGGCCGCCGGGCTTGGCGGTGAGGTCGCCCATCATGTTGGAGAAGCCGCCGTCGACCTTGATGGCGTCGCCGGTGGTAAAGTCCGAGCGCCTGGACGCCAGGAACATGACGGCGTTGGCGATATCGCTGACCTCGCCGATGCGGCGCGTGGCGATTAGGCGGCTGCGGCTCTTTTCGACCTCGGGGTCGGCGTAGAAATTGGCCGACATCGGGGTCTTAACGAAGCAGGGCTCGACGCAGTTGGAGCGCACGCCGTAGGGGCCCCACTCGGCGGCCAGCATCTTGGACATCATGTTGACGCCCGCCTTGGTGGAGCTGTACACGCCCGAGAACGTCTCGGGGGAGTGGCTGGCGACGGTCGAGATGTGCACCAGGCGGCCCTGGCCGGCCTTGATCATCTCGCGACCAAAGCGCTGCGAGGTGATGAAGTAGCCGGTGAGGTTGACGTTGATGACCTCATTCCAGTCGGAGAGCGGCAGGTCCTCCATGGCGGCGAAGCGCAGGATACCGGCGGTGTTGACGAGGACGTCGACGCGACCGAAGTCGGCGATGGTGGCGTCGACGGCGGCCTGAACCTCGGCCTCGTCGGTGGCGTTCATCTTGTAGCCCTCGGCGTGGATGCCAAACTCGGCGGCGAGGTCGGCGGCTGCGGCCTTGACCTTCTCCTCGTCCAGGTCGAGCAGGACGACGTTGGCGCCGTTGCGGGCGAACTCGCGGCAAATCTCGACGCCCATACCGCCGAGCGCGCCGGTCACGGCGCAGACATCGCCCTCGAGCTTAAGCCAATTGCTCATAGGAACTTCCCTTCTTGTGCCTCCCGGTGGGTCGCTCCCATTAACCGACCCACGTGGTTTTCGCTGGTTATCGTATGCTTTGCATTTGCGCAGGTGAATTGCATATTTGTTAGAATGGCATTAACCGTAGGTTTACACCGTGCGATGCAGTTTTTTCTCAATTAAGCGCGTGACCTGCGAAAACAACCCCCTGTGGCATCATGTGGCCACAGGCGCGAAAACGGGAGATTGACGTGTACGATCGACGACTTGAGGCTATATCGGCCGCCGCGGAGCTGGGAAGCTTCTCGCGTGCGGCGGCAAAATTGCGCGTGTCGACCCCGGCGCTCGTCAAACAGGTGTCGGGATTCGAGGCCGAGTTCGGCATCACGTTGTTCGAGCGCTCGCATTCTGGTGTTAAGGTGACGCCGGCAGGTGCTCTGCTGGTGGACGATGCACGTTCGATCATGCGGCAGTCCGAGGACGCGCTACGCCGTGCCCGACGCGCGGCGGGCGATGGCGGGGCCGTGCGTCTGGGCGTGTCGATGATGTGTCCGGGGCGCCAGACGCTGTCGATGTGGACGGGCGTACACGAGCTGGAGCCATCGTTGCGCTTCGAGATCGTGCCGGTGAGCGACCTCTATGACGAGCGCGAATCCGTCATGCGCAGCCTCGGTCGCGAGGTGGATGTGGTGCAGTCGAGTTTTTCGACCCCGCGCTGGGGTGACGTCTGCCAAAAGCTCCGCATCGTTAACGTGCCGTTTTATATCGACGTGCCACGCACGAGCCCGCTGGCGCGCAAGACACGCATTACGGTTGCCGACCTGGAGGGCATGCGCCTGCGCGTGCTCCGTCACGGCAACGACGCAATGGACAGCCTGCGCATCGACCTTCTGGCCGACGGCGGCGTTGACGTGATCGACGTGGACAGCTTTGACTTTGCGCTCTTTAACGAGGCAGAGGAAAAGGGCGACGCGGTGCTCACCTGCGGCGCATGGTCGGGGGTGCACCCGGCCTTTGTGGGCGTGCCGTTCCTGTGCGGGCGAGAGGTGCCGGTCTTTCTGCACTACCCGCTCGAGCCCACCCTCCAAGTCCAAAAATTCGTCAACGCCATGGCCCAACTCCTCAAGTAGCCAAAAGAGTCCCGTCCCAAATTAGCTACCCTTTGCTACGGGTTTAGCGGTCCTCGCGTTGCGGCCCGGCTGCCTCGGCTGTCTTTACGCGGTTCTTGTCGATGTACATGTTTTTGTCGGCCTGGGAAAAGAGCTCGCGCATCGTAGGCGGTTCATCAAAATCACTGGAAAGCGCATAGCCCACCGCATAGCTGATAGGCATGTCGGGATGAGTCTCGGAATACTCGTTCACGTTCGCGCGAACCCGAGCGAGACAGGACTCCACGGCAGCTCGATCGGTATCTCGCAGCACCGCGATAAACTCATCGCCGCCGTCGCGGCCCACAAAGCAGGTCTCCGACGCCACGCGCCCCAGCTGCTGGGCAAAAGAACGGATGTATTCGTCGCCCTTCTCGTGGCCGAAGCTGTTATTGACCGTATGCAGATTGTTAAGGTCGAAGACGCACACCGCAACGGGCGCCTCCGCGGAGACAGGTTGCTCCTGCCCCAAGACCTCCTCGCACTTGTTCTTGTTGGGCAGTCCTGTGGCTTCGTCGAGATAGACTTTGTTCTGCAGTTCGCGATTGAGCGCGGCGGTGCGCACCGCGCGAACGAGTTCGACCGCAAAGGTCGCCACCAAGCCCACGATGTCGATGATCACCAAGCCCTCGAGATAGTTGAGCGCCGACGCCTTCTCCTGAGAGTAGTCCTCTGCGAGTCGCGTAGCATCGTCGCAAATGCCAAAGAATTCCTCGCTCATGGAAATGATGTCGGTGTTCTCGTAGCCGACTTCGCGCACACGGATGATCTCGGTGCAAAGCTCATCAAAATAATTTGCAAGCTCGGTCATTTTTGCCTGATACTCATCGTCGTCGAGACGGACGAGGTTGAGGTCGTCACTTCCGTAACGCAAACCGTTGATGTATGAATCCACGGCTTTGAGCAGGTCATCTTGAGGCTGGCCCGCATCCTCGAGCTTAACGATTCGCTGCGTGGTACCGCGCACCAGACCGGCGTAGTTGACCACACGCGCCGTGCCCTGGATATCGGAGACGAGCAGCATAACATTGATGAAGAAGAAGATGAGAACTGCCGTGAGCACCATCATGAGCAGGCGCACCGCCTGGCCGGCCTTCTTGGCGACAGAAGTATTCACAAGTTCACTCCCCTAAATGACAAAAGAACAGGTAGCACGCAGTGTGCTGAAATTCATGGGTGGTTAACTCTACCATATGGGCCAGCAGCCTCAAACTGCAGCAGACGCTCGTCCAAATTGGCGTGACGCTTGCCTTGTTGTTCTTGACCTGGCCGCGCTATCGGACATGCTTCTGGTCTTGGATCACCATGGGAAAGCTCATCCCGTTTTGTGCGTCTAGAGTGGGATGCGGCTTCCCAAAGGTGCCGTTAGGGGAAATCACATCCCGGTTTACCCCCTTGAAATGGGATGCCGTTTCCCGGAGGGGGTCCAGCGGGAAACGGCATCCCATTTTGGGCCCGAAAAGTGGGATACGGTTTCCGGCCGGCATGAAAAAGCCTCCGCAGCTCGTGTGTGCTGCGGAGGCTTTATTCGTTGCGGCGCATTGTGTTTGGGTCGCTGAGATGAGTCGATTTGCCCCGAAAGAGGAGGGCATTGACCTTAGGGTCATGCCCGACGAATGAGCGGCAAATCGGCCGTCTCGGCGGGCCGAACTACTCCAGCTCAAACGCTCCGGTATAGAGCTGGTAGTAATACCCGCGCTTGGCGATCAGCTCGTCGTGGTTGCCGCGCTCGATGATGCGGCCGTGGTCCAGGCAGATGATCGCATCGGAGTTGCGCACGGTGGAGAGACGGTGCGCGATGACAAACGTCGTGCGACCCTCCATGAGCTTGTCCATGCCTGCCTGCACGATGGCCTCGGTGCGGGTGTCGATGGAGCTCGTGGCCTCGTCCAGAATCATTGCCGGCGGATCGGCGACGGCGGCGCGTGCGATCGAAATCAGCTGGCGCTGGCCCTGCGACAGCTGCGCGCCGTTGCCGGTGAGCATGGTGTCGTAGCCGTCGGGCAGGCGGGTGATAAAGTCGTCAGCGCCCGCGAGCTTGGCAGCCGCGATGCACTCCTCGTCGGTGGCATCCAGGTTGCCGTAGCGGATGTTATCCATCACGGTGCCGGTGAACAGGTTCACGTCCTGCAACACGACGCCCAGCGAGCGGCGCAGATCGGCCTTGCGGATCTTGTTGACGTTGATGCCGTCGTAGCGGATCTTGCCATCGGCGATGTCATAGAAGCGGTTGATGAGGTTGGTGATGGTCGTCTTGCCGGCACCGGTGGCACCGACAAACGCGACCTTCTGGCCCGGCTTGGCAAACACGGACACGCCGTGCAGCACCTCATGGTCGGGTGTGTATCCAAAGTCCACGTTGTCCATGACCAGGTCGCCGCGCAGCGGTACGTACTCGATCTCGCCGGTTGCGCGGTGCGGATGCTTCCACGCCCACATGCCGGTGTGGTGGTCGGCTTCCTCAAGCTGCCAGGTATCGGGGTTCACCTGCGCGTTGACGAGCGTCACGTAGCCTTCGTCGGTCTCGGGCTTCTCGTCGATGAGCTCAAAGATACGGTCGGCGCCGGCGAGGCCCATGACCACGGCGTTGATCTGCTGCGAGATCTGGCCGATCTGTCCGCAGAACTGCTTGGTCATGTTGAGGAACGGCACTACGACGGCGATGGACAGCGTCATGCCCGAGATGCTCAGGTTGGGCACGCCCAGCGCCAGGAAAATGCCGCCTGCCAGTGCGACCAGTACGTAGAGCAGGTTGCCCAGGTTCATAAGGATGGGCATGAGGATGTTGGCGTACATGTTGGCTTTCTGTGAGACCTCGAAGAGCTTTTCGTTGCGCTCGTCAAAATCGGCCTCGGCGGCAGACTCGTGGCAGAATGCCTTGACGACCTTCTGGCCGTTCATGACTTCCTCGATATGGCCCTCGACCACGCCGAGCTCGGTCTGCTGCGCAATGAAGAAGCGCGCGGAGTTGGAGCCGAGCAGCTTGGTCATAAAGGTCATAAAGGCGACGCCGGCCACAATGACCAGGCACATCCACACGCTGTAGTACAGCATGATAAAGAACACCGTGACGATGACGATGGTCGTCATGAGCAGGTTGGGCAGCGACTGACTGATCATCTGGCGCAGCGTGTCGATGTCGTTGGTGTAGTGGCTCATGATGTCGCCGCGCTGGTGCGTGTCGAAGTAGCGAATTGGCAGGTCCTGCATGCGGTTGAACATCTTCTCGCGCAGCTTCTCGAGCGAGCCCTGCGTGACGATGGCCATGGCGCGGTTCCAGAACAGCGAGGACAGGATGCCGACGCCGTAGATGCAGGCGAGGGTGGTCACGAGCTGTGCGATCTTGGGCTGTGCGGCTTCCCAATCGCCCGACTGCCACGATTCGCTAATAATCTGCAGAGCGCTCTGAAGGAAGGTCGCGCCGATGGAGTTGATGATGGCGCAGAGTACCACGCCGACGACGACGAGGGGCAAAAGCACGGGGTAGAAGCCAAAGAGCGTCTTGATGAGGCGCGACATGGTGCCACCCTTGCGGTTGAGCGCGCGCTCAGCGGTCGTTGCCTTACTCATGTGCCTCGCCTCCTTCCTGGGTCTGAGCTTGCGTTACGGATGCCTCGGTGTCGGCCTCGACGGCCCCTTCGCCCTCGGCAGACATCTTGTTTTGCGAGGTAAAAGTCTCGCGGTAGATCTCGCTCGTCTTAAGCAGCTCGTCGTGGTTACCGATCTGCGCGATGCGGCCGCCCTCCATGACGATGATGCGGTCTGCGTCCTGCACGGAGCTGATGCGCTGGGCGATGATGAGCTTGGTCGTGTTGGGCAGATAGCTTGCCAACCCTGCGCGAATCTTGGCGTCGGTCTTGGTGTCGACGGCGCTGGTGGAGTCGTCCAGGATCAAGATCTTGGGGCGACGCAGCAGGGCGCGCGCAATGCACAGGCGCTGCTTCTGACCGCCGGAAACATTGGAGCCGCCCTGTTCGATCCAGGTGCCATAGCCCTTGGGGAAGCCATCGACAAACTCATCGGCGCAGGCCAGATGTGCCGCCTCGCGGACTTCCTCGTCGGTGGCGTTCGGGTCGCCCCAGCGCAGGTTTTCGGCAATGGTGCCGCTAAACAGTACGTTTTTCTGCAGCACCATGGCCACCTGGTGGCGCAGGGCGTCCAAGTCGTAGTCGCGCACGTCCATGCCGCCCACGCGCACGGTGCCCTCGGTGGCGTCGTACAGGCGGGCGATGAGGTTAACGAGCGTGGACTTGGCCGAGCCGGTACCGCCGATGATGCCGATGGTTTCGCCGCTCTTAATGTGCAGGTCGATATCGTCGAGCGCCTGGCGCTTTGCATGCGCGGAATACTTAAAGCTCACGTGGTCAAAGTCGATGGAACCGTCGGCAACCTCGAGCACGGGCTCGGCGGGATCGGCGATCGTGGGCTCGGCGGCCAGCACCTCGGTAATGCGGTGCGCCGATTCGTCGGCCATGGTCACCATGACAAAGATCATCGACAGCTGCATCAGGCTCATGAGGATCGCGAAGCCATAGGTAAAGATCGAGGAGAGCTGGCCCACGTCGAACAGCGTGCCCTGGCTCGTGATGATGAGCTTGGATCCCAGGTAGATGATGACGACAAACGCGCCGTTGACGCAGATGTTCATCATGGGGTTGTTAAAGGCGAGCAGCTTCTCGGCGCGGGTGAAGTCCATCTGGACGTCGCGTGCGGCGGTCGCGAATTTCTCCTTCTCAAAGTCTTCGCGCACGTAGCTCTTAACCACGCGCATGCCGGTGACGTTTTCCTCGACGGACTCGTTAAGGGCATCGTACTTGTGGAACACGCGCGAGAAGATGGGGCGCACCTTAAAGATGATAAAGAACAGCCCAAAGCCCAGCAGCGGAATGATGACCAGGTAGACCATGGCAACGCTGCCGCCCATGATAAACGCCATGGTAAAGGCGAAGATCAATACCAGCGGCGCGCGCACGGCGATACGGATGATCATCATAAAGGCCTGCTGCACGTTGTTGATATCGGTGGTCAGGCGCGTGACGAGCGAGGAGCTCGAGAACTCATCGATGTTGGCAAAGCTGAACGTCTGGATCTTGTAGAACAGGTCGTGACGCAGGTTCTTGGCGAAGCCGCAGCTCGCATGGCTGCAGGTGACGCCGGCGGCGGCACCAAAAGCAAGCGACGTCAGCGCGATGAGCACCAAAAAGCCTGCGGTGGGAAGCATCTCGGCTACGGTGGCACCGTCTTTGATGGCGTCGATCAGGTTGGCGGTGATAAATGGAATCAGCACCTCGCAGAGCACCTCGCCAAGCACGAGCAATGGCGTGGCAACAGCGACTTTCATATAGTCGCGGATGCTGCCCATAAGGGTTTTAATCATCCAGTTCCTCCCAGGTTACACGGATTTTCTCGAGCATTTCGGCGAGCTGCTCGCGCTCGTCGTGAGTGAGGGCACTAAAGGCCCGTTCTCTAAAGCGGATGCGGGCCGCCTGGTCGATGTGGGCGTTTTCCCGGCCGGTTTCGGTCAGGCGAATGGTGAGTTGCCGTCGATCCTTGGGGTTACGGCTGCGCTCGATGAGGCCGTTGACCTCGAGCTTGGACAAGATCTCGGAAAGCGACCCCGGCTTGAGGTCAAAGTGCATGCCGAGTTCCTGCTGAGACATCTCGCCGCCGGGCTGCTTGGCCAGCAGGCAGATGATGGGCGCCTTGCCGGACACGCCTCCGCCATGAAAATGCATGTAATGGCCGCAAAAGCCTAGGCCGCTCAGGATGCGCTTGGCGAGTTTGTCTTCGGCGCTGACCGCTTCGGGTATGTCTACCGGTTGCGACGGGTCGCCGCCGGGTTCATGCGGATAGGCGAGTGGTTCAACACACATATCTAAGCTTCGCTCCTTTCTTTAGTTAGGTAGTGGAATTGTTTTGTGCCTAACTAATTTAGGAGCGTGAGAAATCAATGTCAAGGTACCAAACTTATTAAGTTACGGCGTTTTGCCAAACGCCGTAACCGCTCGACGCTGCAAACGCTCCCTGCGCTACACTTAGTCGCACTGTGGCGCTGCTGCGCCGTGCCCGAACCAAGGGAGACCCTCATGAAGAACACTCAGCTGCTGCTGATCAACGATATGTGCGGCTACGGCAAGGTCGCGCTTTCCGCCATGCTGCCGGTGCTGTCGCACATGGGTTACCGTATCCATAATCTGCCGACGGCACTTGTGTCCGATACGCTCAACTACCCCAAGTTCTACATCCACGACACCACCGAGTACGTGCGTCAGAGTCTTGCCATCTGGGAAGAGCTCGGCTTTGAGTTCGACGCCATCTCGACCGGCTTTATCGTGACCGAGGAAGAGACGCGCATCATCTCGGACTTTTGCCACCGCCGTGCGCAAAAGGGCACCAAGGTGTTCGTCGACCCCATCATGGGCGACAACGGCAAGCTCTATGCGGGCGTGCCCGAGTCCACGATTGGCCTTATGCGGCACCTGCTCGAGTGCGCCGACTACGCGGTTCCCAACTACACCGAGGCCTGTTTGCTCACCGACACGCCTATCGTCGAGCAAATCACGCCCGATGAGGCCCGCGCCCTTGTGGACGCCGTGCGCGAGCTGGGTGCCAAGTCGGTGGTCATTACGAGCGCCGTAGTCAATGGCACGAACGCGGTTATCGGTTACGACCATGTGGCGGGGGAGTACTTTACGATTCCCTTTGAGCTCATTCCGGTCTATTTCCCGGGCACGGGCGACACGTTCTCGGCGGTGCTCGTCGGCCGCGTTATGGCAGGCTGGAGTCTGCAGTGCGCGACGTCCGATGCCATGCGTGTGGTGGCTGAGCTTATCGAGCGCAATGCCGACCAAGAGGACAAGTCGGCCGGCCTTCCCATCGAGGCCTGCCTGGATGTGGTTGACCATGAGTAACGCCGACGAGAGCAGCACCGAGGCAGCGGGCGAGAACGGGCCGCTCGGCGCGCCGCGTGGCAAGCGTCCGCGTATCCGTATTAGCTGCGTGGACCAGCTGGGTGCGTGCCGTTGTCACCACGGGCACAAGCCGGGCGATGTCTTCGACTTCGATCGCGATCGCGGCAAGATGTGCGCCATGGCCTGCCACGTGGGCTTTCCCTATATCGATATCCTGCGCTATGGCGGGACCGTGCCTGGCAACGAGCCCGGCACGGCAAAGTTCTGCTGCCCCGAAGTCGATACACTGAACGTCTGGCTTGCCAAGATCGTTGACGAGTAGTCGAGCGCAATGTGGCAAAGGGACAGCCCCTTTGCCACATTCGCCGGTGGCGCCCCTTCTTTTGCTTATAATCTCAAATCTCTGCATTTCATTTGATTTTAAGTTCTATAAATTCTGCGTTTCATCGATAATCAAGCGTATAAAACTTTGCATTTCATTCGATGACGCTGAGGGGAGAGCCTATGCTGCGCAGGAAAATAGCGGCAGAGCTGGAGCGTTGGCTGAAGTCTGCCGAGCAAAAGGCCTTATTCATTACGGGTTCTCGCCAGATTGGCAAAAGCTATTCGATTCGCGCATTTGGCAAAGCCAACCATGCAACCTACATCGAGCTTAACCTCATGGAAAATCGCCAGGCAAAAGATGCTCTTCTCGAGGCGCGGGATGCCGATGATTTCATCAGCAGGGTGACGCTTCTTTCGGGAAAGTCGATTGCACCAGGCAAAACGCTCGTGTTTATCGATGAGGTCCAAGAGGCCCCCGACATCATGACGATGGCAAAGTTCCTTGTTGAGGACGGGAGGTGCCGTTGGGCGTTTTCGGGGTCAATGCTCGGGACCCAGCTCAAGGGCGTCAGGTCCTATCCCGTGGGGTATGTTCACGAGCTTAGGATGTTCCCGCTCGATTTTGAGGAGTTTTGCTGGGCAATCGGGGTGAGCGAGGGGGCTCGCCAAACGATACGTGACGCGTGTATCAGCGAGAGGCCCATTCCTGATTACATTCATGACGCGATGATGGCAAACTTCAGGACCTATACCGTTGTCGGCGGAATGCCGGAGGTCGTGCAGCGTTTCCTTGACACGCAGGGCGACCTTGCCTCTGTTCGTCAGCTACAGTCAGAGCTCAACGAACAGTACCGGCGGGATATCTCCAAGTATGCAAGCGGGCGAGCCCTTCAGGTGCAGAGCATCTACGATCAGCTCCCTATTATGCTCGAGGGCGAAAACAAGCGCTTCGTGCTCAATTCCATTGACCCCAAGGCTCACTACGAGAAGTATCAGCGAGATTTTGTATGGCTTGTCGATGCCGGCGTTGCTCTCAAAGCCGATATCGTAACCGAGCCAAAATCGCCCCTGCTCAAGACGGCGCGGCCATCGCAGTTCAAGCTATATCAATCGGATACGGGCATGTTGATGGCGCGTTACCCCGTTGGAGTCGCCCAGGCGGCGTATCTTGATAGCAAGGAGCCCAACCTGGGCGGCATTTACGAAAACGTGGTGGCCCAGCAGCTGGCTGCCCAAAATCGCCAGCTTTACTACTATCAGACAAAAAAGCGCGGTGAAGTGGACTTTGTGGTCGATGGACCGGATGGGACGGCTGTTCCGATCGAGGTTAAATCGGGCTCCTATTACCACGCGCACGCTGCGCTCGGTCATGTGCTTGATACGGCTGAATATGGCGTAAGGCTCGGGATTGTTTTCTCGAGAGGCAACGTTGAGCGCAACGGAGCGGTTCTCTATTTGCCGCTATATGCGACCTGGGCCCTTTCGGATGTTTTGGGCGACTTCTGTGCCAAGGGGATTAAGCTGGAGGTCAAGCCGGTCTAGGGCCGGTCCCGGATGTGACAAAGGGGCAGTCCCTTTGTCACATTCATGAGCGTTGATTTTCTCCCACCGAGATAACGAGCGTGGATTTTCTCCCGTTTAGAGCGCGCTCGAACGCTCAAAGTGGGAGAAAATCCACGCTCGTTTTATGCCGATGGCGTGGCCCGTGTGCCCGCGCCGCCCGAGCGCCTACAGCTGCTCGAGCATAGCGGTGCAACCGGCGAGTACATCGCGGTAGGTGGCGTCGAAATTGCCGGTGTACCAGGGATCGGCCACGTCGCCGGGGCGATCGGTCCAATCGAGCAGGCGCGAGATCTTGCCATCGGGGTCCTTCCCAAAAATTCGGTACAGGCCGCGGGCGTTCTCGTCGTCCATATAGACAATGTGGTCCCAGTCGCCATACTCCGCGCGACGCACCTGACGTGCACGATGTGCGACGACGGGAATCCCAACCTCGCTCAGCTTGGCAACGGTACCGTGGTGTGGCGGGTTGCCGATCTCCTCGGTCGAGGTCGCAGCGGAATCGATGACAAACTCCGCCTCGCGCCCAGCGCGGCGCACGAGCTCGGTAAACACCGACTCAGCCATCGTCGAGCGACAGATATTTCCATAGCAGATAAAAAGAATGCGTTGCATGAGCGGCTTCCTTTCTAGGCGGTCGCGCAGGGCTTACAGACTGCTCTTGAGGCAGTTTGCTCCAATAAAGCCCGCTGCGTACAAGGGGAGGTGGCGCAGCTCGCGCCCGTCATCGGTTTCGCTGCGGGAAAAATTGTTCTCGGACAAAATGTAGGCATATGGCGATCGGGCTTTGTCCATAAACGACCCGAGGGTTCTCGCGCGCACGTTACGTGCGGACTTTACTTCGACGGGCACAATTTCCATACGGTCGGTCTGAAGTAAAAAATCGAGCTCGCCGGCCGTCTTCCAAGACGACGGCGGCACCCAGTAATACGTCTGCAAGCTATTGCCCGAAAATGCTTGCATGGCCGAGTTTTCCGCCAGGGCGCCTCGGAAGTCGGAAGATAGCGCTATGGCGGAATCCTCTTTGAGGTCGAGCCAGAGCCGCGGGTTGATGCCGAGTTTGTAGAACATGAGGCCGGTATCGAGAAGATAGACCTTAAAGAAACTTCCATCTTCGTCGTCGAAGGGAACGAGGGGAGGCTCGATGCCTTCGGTCAGGTTGTTGACCGATATGATGCCGGCGCCTTCGAGCCAGTCGAGCGGCTCGATAAGCTTGGCGCGACGGCCTCCGCGTTCGACCTCGGAGTACTTGAATTTTTTTGTGGACGATCTCAGCAGCTGGGACGGAATGGAGCGCCAGACCTTGCGCGCCGCCACGCCGCTGATCCCGTTTTCGGGGTCGGTCATATCGGCGGTATAGGTCTCGTCGATTTCGCGCTGCTCGACGCGCGCATCCTCGATGGATAACGTCTTGCGATATGCGTTGACGGCGGCGGGCATGCCGCCCACGATCTGGTATCGATGAAACAGGCTGAGCGCGGCTTGGTGCGCGGCGTAGGTCTCGAGCGTGCCGGCGTGGGTACGAATGGCATTGGCCATCTGCTCCTCGTCGAGCGCCCAGAGAAACTCCTCGAACGACATAGGATGCATGGTCTCTTGACGAACGCCGCTGGGAAAAGGCAACTTGCGCTTGCGCGTGGCGACGCCGAGCTGACTGCTGGTCGCGCATATGCGCCAGCCCGAACCCGAAAAAAAGCGAAGCGAGTTGAGCGCCCGTTCGCAGAGCTGCACCTCGTCAAACAGGATGAAGGCGGTTTCTTTGCGAATGGGGGTGCGTTTATAGTCTGAGATTCGCGCCACGATGGCGTCAACGTCGTCGGTGGGACAGTCGAACAGCGGAGCGATCAGCTCAAGATCGGTCTGAAAGTCGAGTTTGACAAACGCATCGCCGGCGATTCGTCTGCCGATTTCCTCGGCAACGTACGTTTTGCCTACGCGTCGCGCACCACGGATGAGGATGGGGCGCGACGCGTCCTTTGTCGCCCATGATTCGATAACGGATTCGATTGATCTGCGCATGGGGCCGCCTTTCCAATTTCGTGTACTTCAGATACATAGTTTAGTACGATTTCATGTACTTGGAATACACGAAATAGTGGAAAAGTGTGTATCTGAAGTACACGAAATTGCACTGCTGGAGCTTGCAGGCGGATAAACACTACTCGTATGGGACGGTTTTCACCGGTTGCTCGCCACCTTGGGCTATGTTCGCCCCTATGCCTGCATCCGGGGCTGTGCTGATTGACGACGGCGCTCCCAGTGAGCCAACTTAATCGTCACCAGCGTGAGCGCCCAGGCCACAAGCGAGAACACGGCACCGACCGCGCCTACATATGCAATGCCAACTCCGCTTACCACGGCGCCGCCCACTGCGGTGCCAAACGAGATGCCGACGTTAAACGCCATGGGCTCAACCGAACTTGCGAGTACCATCGACTTGGGATGGCGGCTGCGTGCCACGTCCATAAAGTGCGTGATGCACGACACCGAGAACAGGTACATGAGCATCGCCAGGCTAAAGACAAAGACCAGCGCGAGCGGCATGGCGGCGCCCACGGCAAACAGCCCGAGCAGTGCCGCCGCCTGCAGCACAAACGTAACCAGCAGCGCCTTCATGCCAAAACGCGCATCGATCCATCCGCCCAGGATGTTCGAGATCAGGCAGAACACGCCATAGGCCATAAGTGTGGTGCTCGCCTGAACGGTATCCATGCCCAGCACCTGCTCCAGATAAGGCGTCACGTAGCCGTAGAATACGTAGACCGAGCCCACGCCAAACAAGAAGATGAGCATGCCGGTGATGATACTCGGCTCGCGTAGTAGCCCCGCCTGCTCGCGGAAGGTGGCGGGCTCATCGGTCTGCCCGGCGCGAGGCATAAACGCCACGAGCGCGCTACAGATCAAAACGGCAAAGGTCAGCGTGCCGTACATGGCCACGTGCCAATCGAGTGTGTCGGCCACAAACTTGCCAATCGAGGTCACAAAGACCATCGCCACGGAAAACGCGCCGTACACGACCGAGATGGCAAGTGAGGTTTGCTGCGGGGATAGCAGCTCAGGGATGTACGTCACGCCCACGGCGAGCAGCGCACCCGAGACAGAGCCCAGGACAATGCGTGAGATAAACAGCACCTGGAAGTTGGGAGCCAACGCCATGACCAGGTTGCCGAGCACAAAGACGACGCTATAGCACACGAGCAGCTGGTAGCGGCGGAATCGCCCCGTGCTGAGCGCGAGCACCGGCGTCGCGATAGCGTAGACGAGCGCAAACACGCTGATGAGCTGGCCCGCAGTGGCAAGTGATATGCCGAGTTCCGTTGCCAAGTCGCTTTCGATGCCGATGACCACGAACTCGGAGCAGCCGAGCGAGAATCCCAACAGCACGAGCAGCGCCAGGCAGAGCTTGGTGCGCGCGGGGGAGAGCGCGGCGGCGGTTGGCTTACTTTTAGGCGTGGTTGCGGCGGTCAAGGTTGTCACTCCAATGTCGCATGAATAAGCGGGATTCACTTCCTGCAACTCTAACAGAATGTGACAAAGGGGCAGTCCCTTTGTCACATGGAGGGCTTGCCTGTATAGTCGCAATACAGGCGAAGATGGTCTCAGGTACATCGCGGGCGGCAGGAGATCCCATGGGTATGCACACGACAAAGGTTGCAGTGGGCGAGGGCAAGTTTGCGCTCGAGGCCCAGCTGACGGTGACGCCGCGAGGCATGGCGGTGTACGCCTGCTCGCCGGAGTTTGCGCACCTGGGCGCCACGGCGCAGGCCATTCCGCGCCCCGAGCCCGGCCGTACGGCAACGGTGAGCATCCTGGCCGTTCCGTGCCATCGAGACG
Source organism: uncultured Collinsella sp. (assembly GCA_902491895.1). Classification (GTDB taxonomy): domain Bacteria; phylum Actinomycetota; class Coriobacteriia; order Coriobacteriales; family Coriobacteriaceae; genus Collinsella. The sequence continues at coordinate 43,180 of CABUJH010000002.1, forward strand.
AGATCCCGGCGCACGATATCGCGGCGGCGCTGGCCACGCGCTTTGGCGTGCCGGTAGTTGCAAGCACGGGTTTTCATGTTGAACAAGCGAGCGGTGACGACCTGCAGCGCGTGCTCGACACCACCAAGGAGCTCATCGCCGCGCTCGAGGAAGCCGCAGCCCGCATTCTGCGCGCCGGCTGGGATGAGGGCGGTGCGGGCGCCGAGGTCGTGGCGGTCGATGCTGCGACCGGCGAGGCGCTTGGCCCCGTCGACCGCATCGAGGCCCATGCTGGTGAGGGCATCCTGCATCAGGCATTTCTGACGCTTTTGGTCGAGGGCCGGGGCGAAGACGCGCGCCTGCTGCTCTGTCGCCGCAGTCCGCTCAAGCGCCTGTGGGGCGGGGTGCTGGCCGATAGCTGCGCCGGCCATCCGCTCCCCGGGGAAGACGTCGCGGCCGCCACGGCGCGCCGCATCAACGAAGAGCTCGGCATTACGCGCGAGCCCGATCAGCTCAAGCACCTCGGACACGTGGTGTACCGCGAGGACCACGGCGACGGTCGCTGCGAGTGCGAATGGTGCGAGGTCTACCTTGCCCATGTTGAGCCGGGCGAGCTGCATATCAACCAAGAGGAGATCTCGGAAGTGCGTCGCGTGGCTCCGTCCGAGCTCAAAGGCTACCTGCAGGGTCACCCCGAGCAGCTGGCCCCCTGGCTCCGCGAGGCCCTCGGCGACCCATTCATCCGCACGGCCCTCGCTATGTAAAAAAGACAGTCCCTTTGCCACATCCAAACCGTCACAACATTCGGCGAAAATCTCGAAAACGAGGAAAAGCGTCGAATGTTGTGACGGTTTTTGTCTAGGGAATCGCTTCTCATCCAAAAAAACCGCTTGACTGTATTGCCGCAACACAGCGCAACGTAAGGGGTGTCCGATAACGGGCGCCCCTTTTTAAGCGGCAACATGGCTGCGAATTCGGAGCGCCCCCAACAAGAAAGGTGGGGAGATGGAAGCGGAAAAGAAGGCGTTTAAGATCACCAAGCGCGAAATTGGCTTTGTGCTGGGTATCGTTGTCTTTTTGCTGGTGAAGTTTCTTCCTTTGGCGGAGCTGAGCTCGACGGTCGAGCTCACGGTCGGCGGTCAGACCTGTCTGGCACTGACGCTCGCCACGGTGGTGTTCTGGGCATGCGGCGTGGCACAGCCGGGCTTTGTGGGCCTGCTCTACTGCGCACTGCTCGTCCTGTTCAAGGTGTGCGTGGACGACACGGGCGCCGCGAGCATCTCGGCGACGGTCGCCTCCACGTTTAGCTCGTGGACCAAGGCCACCATGTGGCTCGTCATCGGCGCCTACCTCATCGCCAGCGCGGTCAAGGAGTCGGGCCTGGGCGAGCGCATCGCCTACGCGTTCATGCTCAAGTTCGTGCGCGACGCCAAGTCGCTCATCATCTCGATCTTCGCGCTCACCTTTGTGCTGTCGCTGCTGATCCCGCATCCGTTCCCCCGCGCCTTCCTCATCCTCGCCGTCGTCTCGGTCATCGCCGAGTCCGCCGGCTACGGTGACGACGACAAGGGCAAGCTCGGCTTCCTCGTGTTTGCCGCTGCCGCCCCGGGTTCCATGTTCTTCCTGACGGGCGACTCCACGCTTAACCCGCTCGTTGCGCAGTACAGTGCCGAGGCCGGCGGCATGAGCCCGTCCTTCGTCGACTGGTTCCTGTACATGAGCGTGCCTATGCTGGTTGCGCTGCTGTGCACCCTGTTCCTGGGCCTTTTCCTCTTTAAGCCCAGCAAGGAGCTCGTCTACGATCGCGAGCAGATCGTGGCCAAGCAGGCCGCGCTCGGCAAGCTCTCCGTCAAGGAGATCCGCACCATCGTGTGGCTTGTCATCGCCATCGCGCTGTGGCTCACCGTCTCGGGCGACTATATCGGCTGGGTCACCCTGGCCATTGGCGTTGCTCTCGCCATGCCCATCATCGGCGAAGTCCTCACTCCCGCCAGCTGGAACGCTGTCGACATCAAGTCCCTCATGTTCCTGACGGCCGCCATGGCCGTGGGCTCCGTGGGCGGTGCCACCGGCATGAACGCCTGGATCGCCGACGTCGTGCTCCCCAGCTCCGTGCCTGAGAACATCTTCCTGTTCGCCCTGCTCGTCGCCGCGCTTTCCATGATCATCCACATGTTCATGGGCTCGGTCATGGCCGTGCTCGGCGTGTGCGTGCCGGCATTTATCAGCTTTGCCGCCGGCTCCAGCGTGAGCCCACTCGCCGTGGCGCTCATCGTCTTCACGTCCATCAACATCCACTACATCCTGCCGTTCCATAACCTGCCGATCCTTATCGGCGAAGGCAAGGACGCCGGCGGCTACACCTCCAAAGAGGCTATGCGCATGGGCATCCCCCTCACCGCGGTCGTCTTTGTCGTCGTGCTGGTCGAGGCCGCCTGGTTCCACCTCTTTGGCCTGATGTAAGCGGTCGAGCGCCCCGGCTGTAAGCAGCCAAGCGCTTGAACTTCGAGTGGTCGAGCGCTCCATTTGTGAGCGCCGCGGCCCCATTACGTTACCCCGTCCGGCGGCACCCCGTCGCCGGACACTCTCCCGAAAGGAGTACGCCATGTCCACTACCGATGCTTCCCAGATCCACGACCTGCGTTCCGCGCTCGACTTTTTGCGTGAGATGCCGGGCCAGCTGCTCGAGACCGACACCCAGGTCGATCCCGATGCCGAGGTCTCGGGCGTCTACCGTCACGTCGGTGCTGGCGGCACCGTCATGCGCCCGACCAAAGAGGGTCCGGCGATGGTCTTCAACAACGTCAAGGGCTTTGACGACGCCAAGGTCTGCATCGGTATGCTTGCCAGCCGCAAGCGCGTTGCCGCCCTGCTCGACCTGGACGAGGAGCACCTGGGCCTCGAGATCGGCAAGCGCTTCGAGAACCTGATCGCCCCCGAGCAGATCGCCGAGGGCAAGCACGTCGACTGCCAGGAGGTCGTGTACAAGGCGACCGACGAGGGCTTTGACCTGCGCAAGATCGTTCCCGCTCCCACCAACACGCCCGTTGACGGCGGCCCCTACATCACCATGGGCCTCGCCTATGGCACGAGCCCCGATGGCACCCAGTCCGACGTAACCATCCACCGCTTCTCCTGCGTCGACAAGGACAAGCTCGCCATGTGGATCACCCCGGGCAGCCGTCACCTGGGTGCGTTCTTTGACGAGTACTGCCAGCGCGGCGAGGATATGCCCATCTCCATCTCCATCGGCCTGGACCCCGCCGTGTACATGTGCTGCGGCTTCGAGGCTCCCACCACGCCGCTCGGCTTCAACGAGCTGCAGATCGCCGGCGCCCTGCGCGGCCGCGCCGTCGAGCTTGCCGACTGCGTCACCGTTCCGCAGAAGTGCATTGCCAATGCCGAGTACGTGCTCGAGGGCTACCTCATGCACGACGAGACCATCAACGAGGATGTCAACGGCCACGGCTACGCCATGCCCGAGTTCCCCGGCTACACCGGTGGCGCCAAGGTCTGCCCGGTGATCAAGATCACCGCCGTCACCACGCGCGTCAACCCCATTATGGAGAGCTGCATCGGCCCTTCGCACGAGCACGTGTCCATGGCCGGTATCCCCACCGAGGCCTCCATCTACAAGATGGTCGAGACCGCTATCCCGGGCCGCCTGCTCAACGTTCACGCCGCTCCCTGCGGTGGCGGCAAGTTCGTTGCCATCATGCAGTTCAAGAAGTCGAGCAAAAATGACGAGGGCCGTCAGCGCAACGCCGCCATGCTCGCCTTCTCGGCGTTCTCCGAGCTCAAGCACGTCATCCTTGTCGACGAGGATGTCGACATCTTCGATATGAGCGACGTGATGTGGGCCATGACCACGCGCTTCCAGGCCGACGTGGACCTCATCACCATCCCCGGTTGCCACTGCCACGTGCTCGATCCGTCCAACGACCCCGCATTCGATCCTTCGATCCGCGAGCACGGTATCGCCTGCAAGGCCATCTTCGACTGCACGGTTCCGTTTAACCTCAAGAAGAACTTCATCCGCTCGCAGTTCATGGAGATCGACAAGGACAAGTGGGCCGCCGAGCTCGCCTTCTAGTAAGTAGCCCTACCAAGTAGTTAAGGAGTTGTCATGCCTGAGTCTTCTGTTCGTCCCCGTCGCATTGTCGTTGGCGTGTCTGGCGCCAGCGGTGCGGCACTGGGCCTTGAATGCCTCAAATGCCTGCGCCAGGCCGGCGCTGAGTCGGCGCTTGTCGTCACGCGCGGGGGAGAGATCACCATCGAGCAGGAGCTCGGCATGACGCTCGACGAGTTTGCGTGCTATGCCGATGTGGTCTACGACAACAAGAACATTGGCGCTGCCATCGCAAGCGGCACCTATCCGGTCGACGGCATGATCGTGGCTCCCTGCTCCATGAAGACGCTCGCCGGCATCGCGAGCGGCTACAGCGAAAACCTGTTGCTGCGTGCGGCCGATGTGCAGATGAAAGAGCAGCGCCGCCTGGTGCTTATGGTGCGCGAGACGCCCTTCAGTGCGATCCATGTCGACAACATGGCACGCCTGGCGCGCGTGCCGGGTGTCATGCTCATGCCGCCCATGCTCACGTTTTACAACGGCCCCGCCACGCTCGATGAGGCGGTGCATCACATCGCCGCCAAGGCACTCGAGGCCGTCGGCGTGTCGTGCGCCAACTATAAGCGCTGGTCATAGGCATCTTTAGGGTAGGATACGAGTAGTGTTTGAGCCCGCTGCCCCTGTGGGCGGCGGGCTTTTCGTGTCAAAGGGTGTGTCGGGAGGACCTATGCAGACGGGTATGTATGCGATTAGCGAGATGGCGAGCTTGTTTAACGTTTCGCGCCAAACGCTCATCTACTACGACAAGATCGGTCTGTTTAAACCCGCCGTGGTTAACGAAAAAGGCTACCGTTTCTATTCGCCCACGCAGATCCCGCTCATGCGTCTGATCTGCATGCTGCGCGACTTGGGACTGGAACTCGATGAGATCGATCGCCTGACCTCGACGTTCGACATTGGAGAGATGACCGATCACCTGCGCTCGCGGGTGCAGGCGCTCGACGAGCAGATTGCCGGGCTCAAAGCCGAGCGCGCGAGCGTGCAGGAGCGGCTGAGTTTTTACGACGAGGCGGTCTATTGGCGCGAGCGCGAGGGCAAACCGGAGCTCAAGCAATTCGAGCGCCGCTACGTGGTCTTTGAGGAGTTCCCGAGCGATATCGAGCGTGGCCGCTCGATGCTGCACCCCACGCTCATGCGGGCGATTCTGCGCATGCGTGCGCTCACGGGCACACGCCCCATGCGCGGTTGGGGCGCCATGCTGCGTCGCGAGGCGCTGCATTCCGACGACCCCATCGCCGGTGCCGGTTCCTTTGCCGTGTTGCCGCGTGGTGCCGAGGAAATACTGCCGAGCGATCCTGCCGAGCTGGCGGAGATTGGCGTCGAGGTGCTGCCCGAGGGCACGTACCTGTGCATGAGTCGCTGGGGCATGCCGTACGAGCCCGAGGGTATCCGCGCCATCGTGGCCTGCATGGACAGGCACGCGCTCCAGCCCATCGGCAATGCTTTCGATTTTTGCTACCTGGACACCACGAGCTACGACGAGTCTCACCAAGAGGACTTCTGCTGTATCCAAATCCCCGTCGCCCTCAAATAACTTGCGGTGAAATAGTCCCTAAATAGCTCGAGTGGGCGTGCAAACAGGAACTATTCCACCGCAACTTCGATGCGACAAAGGAGCAGTCCCTTTATCGCATTCCGTGCGAGCTCCAGCGCCATCTGCGGGTATAAGGCTAACAAGTGTTTATTTGCGAGGCCTAAGGGGCGCCCCGTATGGATATCGATAACTTTGAATGGTGGTATAGCGAGGGTGAGGCTCCGGACGAGGAGTGGGACGAGCCCGCGCCGCGTGACGCGTCGAGCGACGAGGACGAGACCGGCAACGATGCCGTCGAGATGGACGCCGCCTCCGACCCCGCCGAGCCCCTGACCTTTGAGCAGGCTTGGGCCCAAGCCGAGGCCGATGAGGCTAAGGCCGATGCCACGGCCACACTCGGTGAGCCGGCGGACATGTCCATCTCGCCGGCAAAGATCCCGCAGCCGCGTCACACCATCGACCCCGACAGCACGGCATCCTTCAGCATTCTCGACGTGCCCGCGCAAGGCGCCCAGGCGCCTGCGCCCACACATCGCCCCGACCTGGCTCGTGAGGAAGACGCGGGCCGCCGTTCTCCGCTCGGCCCCATCCTTATCGCCTTTATGGCCGGCGTTATCGCATGCTCGGTAATTGGAAACGTCTGGAGCCATGTCGAACAACAGCGAAAAGACGCCGCCAAGGTCGAGATGTCTGTCGAGCAATCGCTCGGCCGCACGCGCTCGGTACATGTGTCGGTCGAGGCCAAGGACGGCGCGACGTGGGACACCGCGCGCGGCGACAGCCAAATGCTCATCCATATCGTGGGGCGCACGCTCAAAGGGCAGACGATTGACGAGTATCAATACGTCAATTCCGCTGGTGACGGCATCGAACTTAAGCCCGGCGACTACGAGCTCACCGTCGATGAACCGCCCGTCGCCACCGACGGCACGCGCTTCCGCGCCTCAAAGCGCATGGTTCCCGTGAGCTTTAACTCGCAGGCGCCCGATACGGTCGACACCACGCCACAGGGCGGGTTTGACCTTTACGTAGATACCCAGTAGGCGCTCGCCGCTCATTCCGCTATGGCTACTCAATAATCGCCTGCCGTCCCGTCCCGCCGCCAAGAGTGGGACAATAGCCCTCGACACTATTGTTTACTTTTGGAGGAAGTAGCATGTCTACCGTCACTACCATCAAGCGCGGCGGCCTCACCGCGGCCATCGATTCCATGGGCGCCCAGCTCACGAGCCTTGCTCTCAACGGCAACGAGTATCTGTGGCAGGGCGACCCCGCCTTTTGGGGCAAGCATGCGCCCATCCTGTTCCCCATTGTGGGTTCGCTGCGCAACAACACGGCAACGTCTGCGGCCGGCACCTGCGAGATGCCGCGCCACGGACTCGCGCGCATCGTCGAGCACAAGCTGGTCGAGGTTTCGGAGGACGGCTCCTCGGTAACGTACGAGATCACCGACACGTCCGAGTCGCTCAAGGCCTTTCCGTTCCACTTTAAGCTCAACATGACCTATGCCCTGACTGGCGACGCCATCCTCACGCAGACCTTTGCCGTCACCAATACCGGCGACGTGGACCTGCCGTTCTCGGTGGGCGGCCACCCTGCGTTTAACGTACCGGCTCCCGGTGCCGAGGACGAGGCATTCGAGGATTACGAGCTGGCGTTTACCGAGGCTTGGACTAACGAGGCTCCCATCATCACGCCCGACGGTCTTATGACGTTCGAGGGCAGCTACAAGGCTCCCGATAACTCGGACGTGCTGCCCATCACGCACCGCAGCTTCGATAACGACGCCATCATGTTCACCGATACCCCGGGCTCCACGCTCACGCTGCGCGGCCGCAAGTCGGGTCACGGCGTCAAGATCGACTTTGAGGGCTTTAAGTACATTGGCGTGTGGTCTGCCGCCAACGACGCTCCGTTTGTGGCGCTCGAGCCCTGGACCGGTCACACCACCATGGACACCGAGGACGATGTCTTTGAGCACAAGGTCAACACCATTACGCTGGCACCGGGCGAGACGGACGTCCGCAGCTTTAGCGTCACCTTATTCTAGAGGTTCCGCCGTTCTGACGAACGGCGGACTAGTCGACGCTGCGCGCCGCCCAGGGCGACAATTTGTCATTCAAAAGGCAAGGCATGACCAGAAGGTCTATGCCTTGCCTTTTTCATGCCTAGTCGTTGGGGACGTTCTTGTTTGACTAGTCGTTTAAGAACGTCCCCAACGACTACCAATCGTTTTCAGTTCGTAAACTTGCATATATGCATTTATATATGCATTTGCTGGAGGTAGCGCTGAGCGGTATCCTGTTAAGTCGTCAGCATACGATTCAACAGGGAAGGCAGATTATGCATTCTCCCCATCAACGCGACGCGCATCCACAGCCGGTATGCAGCCGTCGCATCTTTTTGGGTAGCGCTCTCGCTGCGAGCGCTACTGTCGTCGCCGGCGCACTTGCCGGTTGCCAGCGCCCCTCCACGCTGGAAGTAGTTCAGCCCACGACGGGCGGCGGTCGCGACGACCTGTCCGATTCCGTGATCGGCAAGGACAAGATCCGCATCGGCATGGAGGCGGCCTACGCCCCGTACAACTGGCAGGTCTCCGAAGCCAGCGAGTACACCATCCCCATCGACAACGTGCAGGGCGCCTATGCCGATGGTTACGACGTGCAGATCGCCAAGATCGTCTGCAAGGCCCTCGGTGGCGAGCCCGTTGCCGTCAAACAGAGCTTCTCGGGCCTTATCGACTCGCTCAACAACGGCCAGATCGACCTCATCATCGCCGGTATGAGCGCCACGCCCGAGCGCGAGGAGTCCGTCGGCTTTTCCGACCCGTACTTTATCGGTTACTTTGGCCTGTTCGTAAAAGAGGGCTCGCCCTATCAGAATGCGACCAAGCTCAGCGACTTTAGCGGCGCAACGGTCCTCGGCCAAAAGGACACCATGCTCGATACCGTCATCGACGAGATTCCGGGCGTTGTCCACAAAAACCCGGTCGACTCGGTCCCCACGGTGTTTTCGAATCTGCTGCAGGGCACTTGCGACGCCGTGACCTACAACACTGAGAACGAGAAGGGCTATATGGCCCAAAACCCGGGTATCGTGCCGATTCAGTTTGCCGATGGCGAGGGCTTTAAGCAGGAGGTCACAGCAAACGTCGGCTGCCGCAAGGGCTCGGATAAGCTGCTTAAGCTCATCGACAAGACACTCAAGGGCATTAGCCAAGAGGAGCGCGACCAAATGTGGGACGCGTGCCTCGACCGTCAGCCGGCATAGGGAGGCAGTATGAAAACCATTAATCGTCTGGCCTCCTTTATCAAGGCCGACCACCGTTATGTATACCTGGGCACGAGCGTCATCGCGGCGCTCGGCCTGGCGTTTAGCCAGCGCAACCCCACGCCGATGAGTTTCTTGGCCCCCACCGGTATCTTCCAGGATTGCCTTTGGGCGATTCTTTGGGCCTGGCTCGTCGTGTCGGCGGCGGCGCTGGTCACCAAGCTCATGCACTGGAACGACTATCGCGAAAAGTCGCCGTTCGCATCCGAGCGCTGCCGTCGTGGCGCACGCCTGGGCAGCTACGTCGTGGTCGCCATCGCGGCAGTTTTCTTTATCGACCGCTGCGTCATGTCGTTTATCGACCTGGTGCAGGTGAGCATTGTCTCGGATTCCAACCCCAGCGACTTTTTGTCGAGCCTGGTCTACATGACCTACAAGAGCGGGGACTTCTTCATTCGCGGTATCGAGATCACCATCGCGCTTGCCACCTTCGGCACCGTCATCGCATTCTTCCTGGCGCTGCTCTTCGTGTTCCTGCGTATTCAGACGTTCGACCGCGTGGATAACGACCTGGTGCGCTTCTTTAAGAGTATCGGCCGCGGCTTTGCGACCGTCTACTCCACCATCGTGCGCGGCACGCCCATGATGGTCCAGGGCCTGCTCATCTATTACGCGGGCTTCACCGTTTTGCGCGGCATGGGCTTCGAGACCGCCCAGGCCAACCAGATCTGGAGCACCTTCACCGCCGGCCTCGTCACCATCTCGCTCAACTCCACCGCCTACATGATGGAGGTCCTGCGCGGCGGCATCGAGTCCATCGATCCCGGCCAGGCCGAGGCAGCACGCTCGCTGGGCCTGTCGCAGTGGCAAGCTATGCGCAAAGTCGTGTTCCCCCAGGGCATTAAAAACGCGATTCCGGCGCTCACCAACGAGCTCATCATCAACATCAAGGATTCGTCGGTGCTCTCGGTCATCGGCGTGTTTGACCTCATGTACGCCACCACCACCGTCGCCGGCGTGTACTACCGCCAGATGGAGGTCTACTGCGTGGCGCTCGTGGTCTACCTGATCCTGACGCTCGTGGCGAGCCGCCTGCTCGAGGCCTTTGGCAAAAAGCTCGGCGCCGAGGCTCCGGTCACGCTGCCCAGCTCCAACTAGGCTCAAGACGAGGAGAATCATCATGGCAGATACCGCCACTACCGGCACCGCGGCCGCCGCACAGACCAATGAGCCGCTCATCCGCGTCGAGGGCCTGCGCAAGAGCTTCGGCTCGCTCGAGGTGCTCAAGGGCATCGACCTGTCCGTTAACCCCGGCGAGGTCGTCACTATTATCGGAGCCTCGGGTTCGGGTAAGTCGACCTTCCTGCGCTGCCTCAACCTGCTCGAGACCCCGGACGCGGGCCACATCTGGTTCCACGGCCAGGACCTCACGGCCGAGCGCTGCAACATCAACAAGCTGCGTGAGGACATCGGCATGGTGTTCCAGGGCTTTAACCTGTTCAACAACATGGACGTGCTCGACAACTGCACGCTCGCGCCCGTCACGCTCAAAAAGATGAGCAAGGCCGAGGCCGAGAAGGTCGCGATGGAGCATCTGACGAGCGTGGGGCTCGAGAAGTTCGCGCACGCCGCCGTGGGTCGCCTGTCCGGTGGTCAAAAACAGCGCGTGGCCATCGCTCGTGCCCTATGTATGAATCCGCAGATCATGCTGTTCGACGAGCCGACCTCCGCACTCGACCCCGAGATCGTGGGAGAGGTGCTCGAGGTCATGCGCAAACTTGCTGCCGACGGCATGACCATGGTCGTCGTCACGCACGAGATGGCCTTTGCCCGCACCGTGTCCGATCGCGTGGTCTTTATGGACAAGGGCGTAGTGCTCGAGGACGCCGCGCCGGCAGAGCTCTTTGGCAACCCCAAGCACCAGCGTACCCGCGAGTTCCTCTCGCGTTATCTCGAGGACAAATAACCAACCGCAAGCGCTTATGTGGCAGGGCCGCTCCGGTGGGGCGGCCCTTGTCGTCACAATCGAAAGGATGTCATGGCCGAGGTTTGGCGCTTCTTTGCGCATGAGGATGATTTTGCCGATTTGGACAAGGCCGGCGCATGCGAGCGCCTGGGCCGTGTGCTGTCGTTTCCGACCATTTCGAGCATGGATGCCGAGGCAGTGGACTGGCAGCCGTTCGACGACCTGCGCGCCTATATGCAGCAGGCCTGGCCGCACGTATTTACAGCGGGTAAGGTCGAGCTCATCGATCATTCGCTGCTCGTGACGCTTTCCGGCTCCGACCCCGCACTCAAGCCCGTTGTGCTCATGGGTCACATGGACGTGGTCCCCGTGGTGCCGGGTACCGAGGACGACTGGACGTACGCCCCCTTTAGCGGGCATGTAGACGACACCTACATTTGGGGTCGCGGCGCCATCGATATGAAAGACCAGGTTGCGGGCATCCTGGAGGCCGTTGAGTATGCGCTGGCGCACGGCTGGCAACACGAACGAACCCTGCTGCTGGCCTTTGGCCAGGATGAGGAGACCACGCAGTACGGCGCGGGCGCCATTGGTCGCGCGCTCGAGGAGCGTGGCGTTGAGCTTGAGTACCTGATCGACGAGGGCGACTATCGTATCGTTGCGGCTGCCGAGTACGGCGCAGGTGAGGGTTGGCTCATGCATGCCGATCTTGCCGAGAAGGGCTATACCGATATCGTGCTCAAGACGAAGAGCGAAGGCGGGCACTCTTCCAACCCTTACGGTGGCACGTCGCTCGAAGTGCTCAGCCGCGCTATTGCCGCGATTTGCGATATCGAGTGGCCGGCGCGTGTGACCGATCTGCTTGCCGCGCAGCTCGTCGAGCTGGGGCTTTATACCGCAGACGAGATTGCTACCAGCAAGGATGCCATCGTGCGCGACTGTCTCGCCAGCAAAAAGCTGTACCCGCTTGTGACCACCACCTGCGCGCCCACGCAAATCGAAGGCGGCAGTACCGGTGCCAACGTAATGCCGCAGGATATGTGGGCCAATATCAACTTCCGCATGCTCGAGGGTACGAGCGTGGCCGATGTCGTGGCCTGCTGCCGCGAGGCCGTTGCCGCCGCTGGGCTCGCTGGCCGAGTCGAGGTCGAGCTGGGCCCCGGCAGCTCCGAGCCCTCGCCGTCCCCGCGCGTGGGCGGTCCGGGGCTCGAGGCCGTTCGCGCCATTGCCACCCGCTATTTCCGTGATCCCAGGGGGACGGAGGAAAACGGATCGTCTGCGGTGGGCCAAGAGCCGATGAGCATCGTGCCCTCGACCGTGATTGGTGCAACCGACGCCGCCAACTACCAGCGCATTTGCCACGAGTGCATCCGCTTCTCCGCCTTTGTGGTCGACGATGACGAATGCGACCGCGGCGTCCACGGCACCAACGAGCGCATCACCCGTCGCGCCTACCTCCAAGGCATCCGCTTCCTCATCGCCCTGCTCCACACGCTCTAGAATGCGACAAAGGGATTGAGCCGGCAACTGGCAACCGGTTTCATCGGTAATGAGATAAAAACTGTTATATAAAAAGACTAAAATATCTTCAGAAGCATATGCTGGGGTTGGTATTTCTTGAACGACTGCGGGCATGTGTCAGACTGCCTCGGCCCTCCGGGGGGTGCCCAGGCAGGTCACCGTGTGGCTGGGGAGGAAATTATGCAGGAGCTCAGAGAGACGACGTCTCTACTCGTGAATAATGTTATCGGGGGGGGGTGTCCCAGCAGGGAACTTCCTGGTGGACATCGGCCGCGCGAGCGGTGGTCCGTCATGTCTTATGACCGTCGTCGCGGGCTGCACCCGGTCTCGCCATATGCGATTGTTCTGGCCCTCGCCATCGCGCTGACGGCGAGTTTCTTCCTGCCGGCCCGTGCGGAAGCGGCGATTTCTGACCACACGGTCACGACGATTTCGCCTTCGGGGACAACGATCAACCTGTTTGATTACTGGGTGAATCCCGATGACCATCTGTCGGTTTCCGGCAACGGCGGCATCAACGCAAACCACCAGTTCCAGTTCAAGGATCAAGGAGCCAGCGAGGAACTTAACCAGTATACGGGTGGCCCCTCTCCTCGCATCGGCATCGTGAACAGGGTTCTTACCGACGGTTACCCGAAACTCACCGACCGCTGGGACGGAGAATCCCTCGGCTACCTGTTTGATTCCTCCACCCAGACGGGCAAGATATCCCATATGGGTGTGACGGGTCTGTTGCGGGTCAAGGACGGCTACTACGAGTATGACAGCTCGCAGAACTACGCGGCGTACAACGTCAATAAGAATGCATTTGATGTATACGATGCCGCCGGCGTTAAGCAGGCGGGGGCTGAGCCTCATACAGTAGGCCAGTTCTTCCCCTTCGATGCGGCCACTGAGGTATTCAAGGAGGGGGACAGCGGGCTCGTCCCGAACGGCATTACGTCGCAGAACGTCGGTGACTCGCAATATAACGGTAGCAAACCCCTCAACCATTATTTCGGCCTCTCAATGTCGTCGCGCTTCGTGCAGCCGAAGGGTGGCAAAACGAACGCTGACAAGCCCATGACCTTCGAGTTCGCCGGAGACGACGACGTCTGGGTGTTCATTGATGATGTCCTCGTGGGCGACATTGGCGGCATCCACACCAGTGCTAAGCTGACCATCGACTTCCAAACGGGCGAGATTAAGGTTAACGATTCCCCAGACGGCACGCTGTTAAGCAAGTTCCAGGAAGCAAAGCAGGATACTACTAAGGGCTTCAAAGGCAACACCTTCGCTGACGGCACCAACCACACGCTCAAGTTCTTCTACTTGGAGCGTGGCGCCACCGACTCCAACATGAAGCTCAAGTACAACCTCGTGACGGTTCCCGAGTCCGACATCATCAAGTTCGACCAGGACGGCAAGTTCGTACAGGGTGCCAAGTTCCAGCTCTATAAGACCGACAAGGACTTCAAGAACGAGCTTGAGCCCCTCGGATCCGGCACCACGGACGAGGCCGGCCACCTAACGCTCACGAACGACGATGACAACGGCGTCATCAACTTCGACGATCTCTACAACAAGGATCACAGCAACAAGTACTACCTCCTGAAGGAGACGCGCGTGCCCGAGGGATACCTCTCGAGTCTCACGGCGACGGGTGGCAGCATGCAGCTCGAGTACGTGCCCGCGAGCGCCGGGAACGGCGCGGGCGGCGTCATCATCAACCGCGGCGGTATGGACGCGGACAGCGTCGTGTGGAAGACCGGCGCGTTCGCCGGCGCGAAGGAGACCATCACCGCGCCGTCGACCGTGTACCAGGCGAATAATGACCTGACGAAGGTCAGCCTAGACTCCGGCATACTGTTCGCTGTGGTGCTCAAGCGCGATAAAAGCGCAAACGCAGATATCAAAGATCAGAACAATTGGTACGCCGTGTCGGGCGACCCATCGACGGGAATGGGGTACACCCTCGCCGGGAAGCCGAGTAAGGCCGGCGCTATCGAGGCGGCGAAGAAGGACCTGCACGCCTTCACGCTCAACACGAGCGGCCAGTACCAGGTAGAGATTCAAAATCTGCCCGGTGACATCTCCAAGTACTACTACCTGCTGAGCGGTGATGCCCGCAAGGATGCCGAGTACACGGTGGCCATCTACTACACAGCGGCGAGCTCCATCGCCGAGGCGGATATGGACAACACGGTCCACGTGTTCAGCGATGACCTCCCCGACGGCAAGGAGAATTTCCGGCGGCAGTTCGCCACGCGCCTGCTCGTCTCGAACATCCAGAATCGCCTGTTCGTGCAGAAGACCGATACCGCGGGTAAGCCCGTTGAGGGGGCGAAGTTCGGCCTGTACACGGCCGATCAGGTGACAACAGACGCAAACGGCAAGGTCGTGCTCAAGGGCGAGCAGACCCCCTACGACACCCTGACGACGGGGTCGGTCGGCAACCCGGTCCCGCTCGAAGGTGCGGGCATATTCCCGAATACGAGCAAGGAGCACAAGCCGCTTACGAAACGCACCTACTACCTGAAGGAAATCTCAGCGCCGAGCGGTTTCCTGCTCAACGACACGTTCACCAAAGTGATTGTGGACGATTACGGCGTCCATGCCGATGCCGGTACGCGCGATGACGGCGTTTCGACGTTTGTGGGCCCGGGCGCGCTGATGAAGAGCCTGGGCCAGTTTGGCGCAGAGGGCGACATCGACAACACGCTCACGTGGATCAAGGGTGTGCGGCAGACCTCGAATGGTGTGACCGATACTGACGGTAATCTGTCGTGGAGCAATGTCGATCCCGCCGGTGCCGGCGACACGGTGCACCTCAAGTACGGTGCCAACGGACGTGTCTACCAGTATGGGCCCACCGAGGAGGGCAAACCCTACCGCTTGGAGACCGAGACGGGCTGGATACGTATGGGTATCACCCAGGACGAGCAGCCCAAGGGGACCAAGTCGAAAGGTGCCCGTGCCGATCTGCGCGACATGAACAACCTGAATGCCCTGTTTACGGGCGCCACCTGCGTGCGCGTGGCTAACAAGCGCGAGGCGAGCCTCGAGGTGACGAAGAAGGTTGACGTGCCCGATGGACTGACGGGCAATAAGGATGCGGAGTTCACCTTCAAGTTCACCGTGCCCAAGGGGAAGACGTATAAGGCTGCAGTCTTCGAGAAGGCGGGCGCGGCCGATGAGAAGCAGGTCGGCGATATGTTCGACCTGACGAACGGACGCGAGCAGACCATCACGGCCGGCCAGACGATCCGCGTGTACGGTCTCGCCGAGGGTGACAAGTATACGGTTCAGGAGCTGACCCGCGCGGGCAAGATGCCGGCCGGCTTCACGCTGACCAAGCGCGAGCAGGGCGGCAACGCCCTGGGCGGCGAGGGCGACAGCATCGAAGGCACGATTGCGAAGCAGAACGCCAACGGCACGCTGGCCGACGCCAACAAACTGGTATTCACGAACACCTACAGCGTAAAGCTGCCGGTGACGCTCACCAATGCGTTCTGGGCGCAGAAGGTGCTCCGGGGCCGTAACTGGAAAGATGGCGATAGCTTCAAGATTTACCTGCGCGCGGACAAGGGCACGCCGGTGCCTGACGGTGCCGGGGATGCGCCCGTGAGTGATATGAAGCAGGTTGTGAAGACCGTCGAGAACGGGGACAAGTTCGACTTCGGTAAGATTGAGTACGCCAAGCCCGGCACCTACACCTATCTCATTGCCGAGGCCACGCCGTCTCAAAACGACGCTGACTGGCTGCCCGGGTTCGGGTATTCGAGCGCTTCCTACCGCGTCACGGTGACGGTGAGCGATAACGGCGACGGCACGCTGTCGCAGCCGGCAGTCAAGATGGAGCAGACCTACACCGACGACGGCATGAGCCATGAGGACAATCCGATCGAGGTCGCTGACAAAATCGCCAAGATCACGAACACGTACCACCCGAAGGAGACCTCGGTGACGCTCAAGGCGACGAAGCGCTTCACGGGTGGCGAGCTCGCAGGGGGCGACTTCACGTTCCAGCTGCTCGACAAGGATGGCAACGTGATCCAGACCGTCCAGAATGACAAGGACGGCAAGGTCGCCTTTGCAGCCATCGACTACGCTACGCCGGGCGAGCACGACTACGCCATCAGGGAGGTTGCCGGCAACGACCCGACCATCGTCTACGACGCGAAGGACGTGAAGGTCCACGTCAAGGTCACCGACGAGAAGGGCGAGCTGAAGGCGACCGTCACATACGACGGCGAGAAGGCCGTGCCGACCTTCACCAACTCGAAGCCGACGACGGACGTTACCGTCGAGGCCACGAAGACCCTCAAGGGCAAGGACCTGACGGCCGACGCGTTCACCTTCGGCCTGTACGACCAGGACGGCAACGAGGACGCTCGCGGCACCAACGATAAGAATGGCAAGGTCAAGCTGACCGTCAAGGGCCTGAACCTGGGCGAGTACGACTACACGCTCAAGGAGGTCGCTGGCAGCGATTCGACCATCACCTACGATTCCACGGAGGTGAGGGTTCACGTCTCGGTGAAGGCGGAGGGCGACAAGGCGAAGGCGACCGTCACTTACGACGGCAAGAACGATATCCCGACCTTCAAGAACACGTATCAGCCCGCCGAGACCTCGGTGACGCTCGCGGCGAAGAAGGCCTATGTGAAGTCCGACAGCACGCCGGCTGCGCTCAAGGGCGGCGAGTTCGCCTTCGACCTGTACGAGGGCGATCTGACGGCCGAGCAGCTGAAGGGCAAGCAACCCATCCGGAGCGCCAAGAACGGCGAGGACGGCACCGTCACCTTCCCGGCCATCGACTACACCAAGGCCGGCGAGTACAAATACACCGTCGCGGAACAGGAGGGCGACCTGTCCCACGTGACCTACGACGCTACGGTGCACCATGCCGTGGTGAAGGTCATGGACAATGCCGGCAAGCTGGACGCCGCTGTTACCTACGATGGTGACAAGGCCAATGCCCCCACCTTCACGAACACCTACACCGCAAAGGGATCCGTGGAGCTGACGGCGACCAAGATCGTTGCGGTCGCGCCGGGCTTCACGCACGACACCAAGCTGAAGGGCGGCGAATACACGTTCGAGCTGAAGGACGCCGACGGCAAGGTGCTCGGCACCACGACGAACAAGGCCGATGGCACGGTGAAGTTCACGCGCAAGTTCACGCTCTCCAACCTGGGCGGCGCTGCGAGCAAGGACTTCACCTACACCATCGCGGAGAAGCCGGGCACGGAGCCGGGCATGGTCTACGACACCCATGCGCTCATCTACAAGGTGACGGTCGCGGACGATGGCACCGGCTCGCTGACGGCCACACCGCAGGTAACGAGTGGAGACAAGACCTTCACGAACACGTACCACCCGAAGGAGACCTCGGTAACGCTCAAGGCGACGAAGCGCTTCACGGGTGGCGAGCTCGCAGGGGGCGACTTCACGTTCCAGCTGCTCGACAAGGATGGCAACGTGATCCAGACCGTCCAGAATGACAAGGACGGCAAGGTCGCCTTTGCAGCCATCGACTACGCTACGCCGGGCGAGCACGACTACGCCATCAGGGAGGTTGCCGGCAACGACCCGACCGTCGTGTACGACACGAAGGACGTGAAGGTCCACGTCAAGGTCTCCGATGAGAAGGGCGAGCTGAAGGCGACCGCCACCTACGACGGCGAGGCCGACGTTCCGACCTTCACCAACTCGAAGCCGACGACGGACGTTACCGTCGAGGCGACGAAGATCCTCACGGGCAAGGACCTGACGGCCGACGCGTTCACCTTCGGCCTGTACGACCAGGCCGGCAACGAGGTCGCCAAGGGCACCAACGACCGGGGCGGCAAGGTCGAGCTGGCCGTCAAGAACCTGAACCTGGGCGAGTACGACTACACGCTCAAGGAGGAGAAAGCCAGCCAGACCGTCGACGGCGTGGCCTACGACGCCAAGGAAGTCAAGGTCCACGTCAAGGTAGAGCAGAACCAGGGCGACAACAACAAGACGAAGGTGACCGTCACCTATGACGGTGCCGCTACGGCTCCCACCTTCAACAACACCTACGACGCAAAGGGTTCCGTAATCCTGACGGCGACCAAGACCATCAAGGTTGCGGACGGCTTCGACCACACGACGAAGCCCGCGGACGGCGAGTTCACCTTCGACCTGAAGGACGCTGCCGGCAACGTGCTCGACACCGCGAAGAACGATGCAAACGGCAAGGTCAGCTTCACGCGCGAGTTCCAGCTCTCCGACTTGGACGGCGCCGCGAGCAAGGACTTCACCTACACCATCGTGGAACAGTCGGGCACGGAGCCGGGCATGGTCTACGATACCCATGCGCTCACCTACAAAGTAACGGTTAAGGACGACGGGACGGGCACGCTGAACGCGAAGGCGATCGTTACGAGCACATCAGGCCCGGAGACCTTCACCAACAACTACCAGCCGGCCGCGACCGGTCTGGCTCTCGGTGCGCAGAAGAGGTACGTGAAGAAGGACGACAACACGCCGATCGTACTCAAGGGCGGCGAGTTCACCTTCGATGTGTACGAGGGCAACCTGACGGCTGAGCAGCTGAAGGGCAAGCAGCCCATCCAGACCGCTGAGAACGGCGAGGACGGAAGCGTCAGCTTCGACGCCTTCTCCTACGCGAAGCCGGGTACTCACGAGTACACCATCGTGGAGCGGAAGGGCGACCTGGCCTACGTGACCTACGACGATACGGTGCACCACGCCGTGGTGAAGGTCGTGGACAACGCCGGCGCGCTGCGGGCGAGCGTTGCCTACGACGGCAAGGACGCCACGAAGCCCACCTTCACCAACGCCTACAAGGCACAGGCGACGGTCTCCGGCGCGATCGCCCTCACCAAGAGCGTTGACGTGCACGACGGCAGCTATCAGCTAAAGGCGGGAGACTTCGCCTTCGAGCTGGTGGGGTCTGACGGTACGGTGCTCCAGACCCAGAAGAACGACGCCAAGGGCAAGGTTTACTTTAACGAGCTGACCTTCGACCATGCGGGCACCTTTATCTACACGGTCCGCGAGGTGCAGCCGACGGACGACGCGCCGGGCGTGCCGGGCGTGACCTACACCGGCAAGACGTACACCCTGACCTACGTGGTGAAGGACAACAACGACGGCAAGCTGGTGGTGGAGAGCTCCACGGTGATGCCGAGCGAGGGTACCGAGAACGGCGTCACCCCCAACACCATGACGTTTACGAACAGCTACCAGCCGGGCCAGACCTCCTACCAGATCTCTGGCACCAAGGTGCTTGAGAATGCCGACCCGTCCACCACGCGGACGCCCGCCGATGGCGAGTTCACGTTCGCGCTGATTGACGTGGCCACGGGGCAGGAGATCGACCGGACCAAGAACGTGGGTAAGGCGTTTACCTTCAAGGCCATCTCGTACACTGCGACTGGTTCGCATGCGTACCAGGTGAAGGAGGTTGCGGGCCAAGATGGCACCATCACTTACAGCGATGCGGTGTTGGATGTGACGGTGAGCGTGACCGACGACGGCAGCGGCCAGCTGACCGCGACGGCGAACAAGACGGCTGCGGATCTGACCTTCACCAACATCTACACGCCGACGGCAACGACGGCGACGATTACCGGAACGAAGGCTCTGACCGGCCGCGACTTGGCCGAGGGTGAGTTCTCCTTCGACCTGAAGGACGCCGACGGTAACGTGGTGCAGACGGTGCAGAACGGCGCCGACGGCACGTTTGGCTTCGCGCCGCTGCAGCTGGACAAGGTGGGGACGTACGTCTACACCGTGTCCGAGCGGGCAGGGGCGACGGCGAACGGCGTCACCTACGACACGACGGTCTTTACCGCGACGGTGACGGTGACGGAGAATGCGGAGACGCACGCGCTGGAGGCGCAGGTTGCCTACAGCAAGGGCGGCAAGGCTGCGGATGCGGTGGCATTCAGCAACAGCTACGCGCCGGCCGCGACTGAGGTGAAGCTGGGGGCCTCCAAGGTGCTGAGCGGCGAAAACCTTAAGGAAGGGCAGTTCTCCTTCCAGCTGAAGGATGCCGACGGCAAGGTGCTGCAGACCGCCAAGAACGCGGCGGACGGCACGGTGGGTTTCGAGGCGATCTCGTACGACAAGCCCGGGACGTACGCCTACAGCATCTCCGAGGTGGACGACGGTCAGAAGAACGTGACGTACGACGCGGCCGAGCACCGGGTAACGGTGACGGTGACGGACGACGGTGCGGGCCATCTGGTGGCGACGGTAACCTATGACGGCGACGTGGCGCCGGTGTTCAAGAACACGTACACGCCGCCGACCACCCCGCCAGTCAACCCGCCGACGAATCCTCCGAGCAAGCCGCCGGTGCCGAAGGAGGAGAAGCCGGGTCTGCCGAATATGGGCGATACCAGCTTGTCGCCGATGGCCCTGGGTGGCATCGCGGGCGGCGCGGTGGTGCTGATCGCCGCAGGCGTAATCCTGCGGCGCCGGAACCGGTAGCTGCGGCGGCCGAGAAGGGCTTTGATTGAGGGCGGGTGGTCGCAGGGCGCGGCCGCTCGCCCTTTTTGGTGAAAGGCTATGTTAACCCGCCGTTTGCACGTCCGGCTCCAGATGGAACTCGTACTCCGGCTCCATCATCTTCTTCCGGATCTTTTCGTAGCGCCCGTCGTCGAGCTGCTCGCGCATGAGCGACGTCCTGTCCCCGACGCGTGCGGCCTCGCGCAGCCATCTGAACCACATCAGGCAGCTGTGGAGCCTGCGGGTCGATACGCCCTTGAACCTCTCGAGGAAGTGGCCGAGCGAACCCTGCGTTTCAGCATCCTCTGGACCGTGTCCCGCTCGTACCCGGTGAGCCTGCCGTGGGTCCTCGGGACCGCCCTCGCGGCGCCCTTCCCGCCCTTTCCGGACATGGCGTCCTCCGATCTCCCGGGGCCGGCCGATCCGGCCCTCAGGGTATCGGATTCCCAAATTTATCCGTATATGTGCGGATGAATGCGGGAGGCGTTCGGATGAAGTTGTATTCAAGGAAAGAGACTGACCCTTTGTCGCATTCCGTGCGGGTTATATGCAGGTTTGCCTGCGCACGCTATCATGTATGGATTAGACCGCAACTATGTACCCCATACACGAAGGGATGCGCATGTATCTGAAGATCGACATGCTCTAGCTGGACTTACCCCCGCAGCGGCGCCCCGCGCCCCATCAATTCTGCCGATTTTCGCCTTCACGCATATAAAGGAGTCCGTCATGCGCGACAAGCTCGAAAAGATCATCAAGGCCTACGAGGAGCTCGAGAAGAAGCTTTCCGACCCGGCCGTCGCCTCCGATATCAAGGAGTTCACGCGTCTCAACAAGGAGTACGCGCACCAGTCCGACCTCATTGCCGCCTCGCGCGAGTACATCGGCGCGCTCGATGACATCGAGGCTGCCAAGGAAATGCTGCACGATACCACCGATGCCGATGAGAAGGAGATGCTCCAGATGGACATCTCCGAAAACGAGGCCAAGCTTCCCCAGCTCGAGGAAGACATCAAGTACATGCTCATCCCGAGCGACCCCAACGACGACAAGAACACCATCGTCGAGATCCGCTCCGCCGCCGGTGGCGACGAGGCGGCCATCTTCGCCGGCGATCTGTACAAGATGTACCAGCGCTTTTGCGAGTCGCGCGGCTGGAAGACTACCGTGCTCGATTCCAGCCCCAGCGAGGCCGGTGGCTTTAAGTCCATCGAGTTCAAGGTCGAGGGCGACCGCGTCTACTCCGTCATGAAGTTCGAGTCCGGCGTGCACCGCGTCCAGCGCGTTCCCAAGACTGAGTCCCAGGGCCGCATTCAGACCTCCACGGCTACCGTCGCCGTACTTCCCGAGGCCGAGGAGATCGACGTCCAGATCAACCAGTCCGACCTGCGCATCGACACCTACTGCGCCTCCGGCCCTGGCGGTCAGTGCGTTAACACCACCTACTCCGCCGTGCGCATCACCCACCTGCCCACCAACACCGTGGTGCAGTCGCAGGAGCAGCGTTCCCAGATCCAGAACCGCGAGGTCTGCATGCAGATGCTGCGCGCCCGTCTGTACGAGATGGAACTCGAGAAGCAGCAGGCCGAGCTCGGTGCCGAGCGCCAGAGCCAGATCGGCCACGGCAACCGTTCCGAGAAGATCCGTACCTACAACCAGCCCCAGGACCGTGTGACCGATCACCGCATCGGCTTCAACTCCACCTACAACGGCGTCCTTCTGGGCGATCAGCTCGGCACCGTCATCGAGGCGCTCGCCGCCGCCGAGCGAGCCGAGAAGCTGGCACAGGCTGTGTAGGTTCCGCCGTTCTACCGAACGGCGGACCAGCCGACGCTGCGCGGGCCGCATTTGGACAATCTGACGTTCAACTTCAAGGGCGCGACCAGAAGGTCAGCGCCCTTTCGTTTCACGTCACCTTGTCTCAAATGCGACCCGCTCGCTGTCCGTCCTCTACCTGCGGCGTTCTCTTGGGTAGTCATTGGGTATGCTCAACCTGCGGTGCCTTAGATGTAGTCATTGGGGACGTTCTTAAATGACTAGGTTGGGTAAATTACTTTTCGAGTTTATTTAATCTGTTTTGTTAGAAATTAAGCTGCCTACCTGCTCAAAGTAATTAACAGCCTTCATCTGCTATTGAAAATATTGCTCAAAAAATCGTCCAAGAAGTCGCGGGGCGATTTTTGATGCGTCGCGCGTCAAGTGATTTGGCAAGTTCTTGGTTAGATATTGGTCAGTTTTGGGCAACCTTGCCAAAAGCTTGACGAATGCAGATTTAGACGTCGGCGAATGAACATTTCAGGCAGGTTCCAAGCAAAATTCTGGGCTGATTTTCGATAATCGTCTTCAATTGTCCCTTGCCAAGCGCTGGCCTCGCGTACAATCTGCTCCGACATTCGCGCGCCGCCCGGCGCTTAAGAGGGGAGGGCCCCATGGCAAACGAGATTTGGACCATCAAGCGTTGTCTCGAGTGGACCAAGGAGTACCTGGCCGAGCGCGGCGAGGAGCACCCCCGTCTTTCTGCCGAGTGGCTGCTCTGCGCTGCCACGGGTTTGGCACGCATCGACTTATATATGCGCATGGACGAGACGCTTAACGCGGCTCAGCTCGAGACCATGCACGCGGCCGTTGTTCGTCGCGCTAAAGGTGAACCGCTGCAGTACATCACCGGCAGCACGCAGTTTCGCATGATCGACGTCGCGTGCGCCCCCGGCGTGCTCATTCCGCGTCCCGAGACCGAGATGCTCGTCGAGGAAGTCCTCAATTATCTGGATGCCGAGGTGCTGAGCCCCGAGGCTGCCGCCCGTCAGCGCGTTGAGCTGCCCTGGAACGATGAGGTTGAGGAGGCACGCAAGGCCGAGGCCGCGCTGGCAGACGAACGCGCGACCGCCGAGCGCCGTGCCGCTAACCTGACGGCCGCCGACGAGGCGGCGCTGGGCGGCGATGTGCTGGGCAGTCGCGCCTATGCCGAGGAACTGGCCGACCGCGAGGCCGAGGAAGCCGCCGCGCAGGCAGCAGAAGCCGAAGCCGCGGAAGCCGCCGAGCCCGAGCTCGACGAATACGGCATCGCCATCGAGGGTGCCGACCAGGAGACGGCTTCAGCTCAGGATGCCGCTTCGCCTGCCCCAGCCGAGCCCCGCATCGCCCGCGTTCTCGAGGTCGGCTGCGGCACGGGCTGCATTTCGCTCTCCCTTGCCTGGGAGCGCCGCGGCCACGTTACCTGCACCGCCACCGATATCGAGCCGCGCGCTATCGATTTGGCCACCAAAAACCGCGATGCGCTTGGCCTCACGTACGACGAGGTCGCCTTTAGTCTCACGAACCTGGTGAGTTCCATTCCCCACGACGAGTGGGGCACCTTCGACGTGCTCGTCTCCAACCCACCTTACATCCCGACCGGCGTCATGCGCTCGCTGCCGCACGAGGTCAAGGACTTTGAGCCCGACCTGGCGCTCGAGGGCGGCGCCGACGGCCTCGATATCTTCCGCCGCCTGCTCAATGCGGCGCCTTACATGCTGCGCGCCGGCGGCCTGTTTGCCTGCGAGCTCTACGAGGGTGCCCTCGACGCCGCCGCCGAGCTCTGCCGCCAGGCAGGCCTTTCGGACGTGCGTATCGTCCATGACCTCACCGATCGCCCCCGCATCGTCCGAGCCATCGTCACCGAGCCCAAGCAGCGCCAGTAATATTTATTAACTGGTTAACAAAAATTATAAAGTAGTTTATAATTAGGACGGCTGAAAGAGGTCGGCCCATGCAACCTCCTACCTTTCGGGAAATCATTGCCCTACTCAAGCACGATGGATTCGTGAAGGTCGCGCAAGTCGGTAGTCATGCTAAGTATGTTTCTGGCGATCGTGTTGTCACCGTGAACGGCTCTGGTGGTGATCGACCAAAGAAGGGCACGTGGGCAAGTATTCGTCGCCAAGCTGGATGGTAGTTGGAGGCAAAATGAGGCAGCGATTTACCTATGACTGCGTTCTCATAAAAGAAGACGACGGTTACTGCGCCAGCTTCCCGCAGCTTCCCGGCGCCTTTGCCGATGGCGATACGCGCGAAGAAGCGATTACCCATGCCACCGAGGCGCTGATGGCGTTTTTGGCCGACGACCTCAACAACGGTTTGACTCCGGCAGGGTACGAACGCTCGGCCGAGGTCGTGGCCCTTTCAGTCGAAATCGACCACGAGGACGCTCGGGAAGCGGCGTGCCGAACATTTAAAGATGCAGCGCTGGACCTCAAAGTCTCCGCTCCGCGGATTACCGCGCTGGTCAAAGCCGGAAAACTCGATGTTGAACTCGTCGACGGCCGTCGGATGATAACGATAGACAGCATCGAGCGCTACGCCGCCCAAAGACGCCACGCCGGCAGGCCAAAGAAGTTCGTCGCAGTCCAATAACCCCCTCACTTTCACCGACTACTAGAGCCGCTCACCAAACCAACATGCGCTCTGGGCAAATAGGTTGAACGTTTCGTGCGAGAATGCCCCACAGTAAACAAACTTGCACCGGAGCGTAAGGGGCTGGCATACACATGCAGACGGTCTATCGGGTATACGAGGGAACGCGCGAGCCGCATCGGCTTGCCGTCGAGCGCACAGCCGAGGTGCTCGGCCGCGGCGGCTTGGCCTTGATTCCGACCGAGACCGTCTACGGTGTCGCCGTGGCAGTCAACGCCTTCTCGGACGCCGTGCCCCAAGATACAAGCGAATTCCCATCGTGGCCGCGCGATCCGCAGGCTGCCGTCAACGGTGCCGCAGTCCCTGCGCTCGGCACCGGCTATCGACGCATCTTCACTCTCAAGCAACGTGAACTCACCCAAACGGTCGCCTGGCTGGTCGATGGCGTCGAGGCGCTCGACCGCTATGGCGTGGATATCCCGGAAGATGCCCGCGTACTTGCGCGACGATGCTGGCCGGGAGCCCTGACTATCGTGGTCAAGGCGGCTCCCTGCGTGCCGACCTTTATGCGTGCTGCCGACGACACCGTGGCTCTGCGCGCTTCGGCCTCTCCCGTGGTCCAAGCGCTCATCCGCGCCTGCGGCAGTCCCCTTGCCTGCACGAGCGCCAACACACACGGCGCGCCCTCGCCGGCAAGCTTTGCCGCCGTCGAAGGTCGCATCCTGGAGGGGGTCGATGTTGCCGTCGACGCCGGTGAGACCCCGTGTCGCGACGCCTCGACCATCGTGTCGTTCCAGCACGGCGGGCTCCAGATCCTGCGCCAAGGCGCACTTCCCGCATCAGAGATCGAACGGGTCCTGTCCGACCCGATGCAATAGAAAGGTGTAAGCGATGTCGTTGAATCTGGGCAGCCTGGGCATGGAAGATGCCTCGTTTAACTTTGGCGGTTCCTACATCATGGCGCTCGACTGCGGCACCACCTCGGTACTTGCGACCATCGTCGACGAGTACGGCTGCATCGTCGCGCAGGCGCGTCGTAGCGTCAAAACCAGCTTCCCGCGTCCCGGTTGGATAGAGCAAGACCCCATGGAGGTGCTTGCCAGCCAGATCGGCGTGATGATGGAGGTCCAGTTTAAGAGCGGCATCCATTCTGACCGCATCGCCGCCATCGGTATCTCCAACCAGCGCGAGACCACGGTGGTGTGGGACCGCATAAGCGGCCAACCCATCTATAACGCCATCGTGTGGCAATGCCGTCGCACCGCACCTCTGATCGACGAGCTGGTCGAGCGGGGCGCAGAAGAGCTGGTGCGCTCCCGCACGGGACTCACGCTCGATCCGTATTTCTCGGCTTCCAAGGTGCAGTGGATCCTCGACAACGTCGACGGTGCGCGTGAGAGCGCGGCGGCGGGCGACCTCATGTTCGGCACCATCGACACCTGGCTCATCTACAACCTCACCGGCAGTCAGGTCTTTGCCACCGACTACACCAATGCCAGCCGCACGGCACTCTTTAATATCCATACGCTCGATTGGGACGACGACCTGCTGGCGCTCTTTGACGTTCCACGTTCCATGATGCCCGAGGTTCGTTGGAGCTCGGGCGACTACGGCCGCGTCGCGAGCGACATCATGACCAACATGCCGCCCATCATGGGCGTGGCGGGCGACCAGCAGGCGTCGCTGTTCGGCCACTGCTGCTTCCATCCCGGCCAGACCAAAAACACCTATGGCACGGGTTGCTTTATGCTCATGAACACCGGCGACGAGGTCGTCGAATCCAAGAACGGTCTGGTCTCCACGATCGGTATCGCCGCGGACGGCAAGATCAGCTATGCGCTCGAGGGTTCTATCTTTGCCGCCGGCTCAACCATGAACTGGCTGCGCAACAACATGGGCATCATCTCGAGTGTGAGCGAGTCCGCGCAACTCGCCGCTTCGATCAACGACAACGAGGGCTGCTACTTCGTCCCCGCCTTCGCTGGCCTGGGCGCTCCCTGGTGGGATCCGCATGCCCGCGGTATCGTGTGCGGCCTGACCGGTGCCTCGAGTCGCGCGACCATTGTGCGTGCGGCCTGCGAGTCCATGGCCTACCAGAGTTATGACGTGCTGCGCGCCATGGAGCAGGACGTGGGACTTTCGATTGAGCGCCTGTCCGTCGATGGCGGCGCCTCACGCAACGAGTTCATCATGCAATTCCAGGCCGACCTGCTGGATATCCCCGTGCTGCAATGCGAGACGGTGGAGACCACGGCAATCGGTGCCGCGTACTTGGCGGGTCTTGCCGTCGGCTATTGGGAAGACCTTGAAGAGCTGGAGCAAAATGCCCAGATCGTTAGGACCTTCCTTCCCCATATGTCCGCCGAGCGTCGCGAGCAAAACCTTGCGGGCTGGCGTGATGCAGTCAAGCGCTCGCTCAGTGCTGCACAGTAGGGCTGCGATGGGCTGCTCGATACAACAAACCGCTAAACTTATGCATGGCGTGCGGCGGCAACGTTGCTGCGCGCCTTGTCAGCAAGGCCGTTTTGCGGCCCCAACGAAAGGGGCAATCAACCCATGACCGTCACCTACGATGCGTCCCGTGTGACGCTTGTCGATCATCCGCTCGTCCAGCACAAGCTGTCGATCCTGCGCGACAAAAACACCGGCACCAACCAGTTCCGCCAGCTCGTGCGCGAACTCGCGCTTTTTGACGGCTACGAGGCCATGCGCGACCTGCCTATGGAAGACGTCGAGGTCGAGACCCCCATCACTACCGCCACGTTCAAACAGCTTGCCGGCAAGAAACTCGCCATCGTGCCCATCCTGCGTGCGGGCCTTGGCATGGTCGACGGTATCCTCGACCTGGTGCCCTCCGCTCGCGTGGGCCACATCGGCATGGAGCGCGACGAGGTCACCCACGAGCCGCACGAGTATTACTGCAAGATGCCCAAGGATATCGACCAGCGCATCTGCCTGGTCGTCGACCCCATGCTCGCCACGGGCGGTTCGGCCGAGATGGCCATCAGCTACCTGCGCGAGCGCGGTGTCAAGGATATCCGCATGCTGTGCATCGTCGCCGCGCCCGAGGGCCTCAAGTCACTGACCGAAAAGGACCCCGACGTACATATTTATACGTGCGCCATCGACGACCATCTCAACGAGGCCGCCTACATCGTTCCCGGCCTCGGCGACGCCGGCGACCGCATCTTCGGCACGCTCTAGTCGCTGGGCTAAGACGGCCGCGGCTGCAAATACGAAGAAACGGTGCGCGCGGTCGAACAAAAGGCGACCGCGCGCACTCCTGTTAACGGACGTTTTGCCCTGCAGGGTTCGAGAAAAACGTATTACCGTACCTGCGGCATAAAGAAGGTCTTAAGAAAACGAACAGGTGCGTATTAACCGATGCTTTTTCGGTTGTACTTTAGCGATTGGCTCGTACAATAGTCACCAATGTTTGGCTGGGACTGTGCTGTGAGGCGTTAAAAAGGAAAGCGAGGAAGCCAGTGTTTCAGATAGTCGATCTGCTCGCTATCGTTGCAGGCGCAATCGCGGGCGCAATTGCCTTCCTTCCCTTTGTTTTTACGCTCAAGCCGGTTCTTGACGATAAACAGAATGCGGACATGCTCAAGGGCATGGTGAGCCTGGCGGTCTCGGCAGTCGCCCTGCTCGTCTTTACCTTGGTTGTGTTTGCGTTGTTCGGAGAGGCATTTCGCATGTTCCTCCTGGGCGAGGCGATCGGCTTCGTGGCCTTTATGGCCGCCTGCACGGTTCGCGTCGCCAAGGCGCTGCGAGATCCTCATGAGGTCGAAAGGTAAGTCGTGGAAATTTTTGAAAAGCTGCCTGATGAGATTAATCATCTGGTCAGCGAGTTCAGCTCCACCCCTGTCGTGGGCGATCTGAGCTGCGGCATCACGCAGTACTCGTTTTGGCTGATCGTCTCCACGATCGTGCTCCTGATCGTCCTGGCCGTGTTCAAGAAGAAGCAGACCCTGGTTCCCAAGGGCTTCTTCGTCAACGGTTTCGAGTACATCATCGAGTACGTCGAGAACGATATCGGCAAGGGCGTCGTGGGTGAGAACTGGAAGAAGCACTTCCCGTTCCTGTGCTCGCTTTTCCTGTTCATCCTGATCAATAACATGATCGGCCTGATCCCGGGAATGAAGCCCGGCACCGGCGCAATCGGCTCCACCGCCGCGCTCGCCATTTTCGCCTTCGTGTACTTCATCTACTACGGATGCAAGGCTCACGGCGTGATCGGCTACATCAAGAGCCTCGCCCCGCAGGGCGTGAGCTTCCCGATGAACGTGCTCGTGTGGGTTGTCGAGCTATTCTCGACCTTCCTGCGCCTCATCACGCTCGCCGTTCGTCTGTTCTGCAACATGTTCGCAGGACACGTGGTCATGGGCTCGTTCGCCATCATGGCGAGCATGTTCATGCAGCCGCTGCTTCAGCAGGTTTCCGCGGCCCACGCCGTCGGCGCCCTGCCTTCGCTGGCCTGGCTTGCCATCCTCATCCTGATCTATGCGATCGAGCTTGTGGTCGGCGCCATCCAGGCTTACGTCTTCACGGTCCTTACCGCCGTGTATGTCTCCGAGGCAGAGGAGGTCGCGGAGGAGGAGTAGTCTTCCGTTCGCGCCTTAAAGGTAAGGCAATTCGTTAAACCGCCGGTGCCCGTACCCATGGAGCCCGGCAGTTATAAAAAGGTTATCCTGCGTGAAATAAGACACGCACGACAAAGGAGGAATCGTGGGAGTTATCGGTTACGGTCTCGGTGTTATCGGCGCTGGTCTTGCTATCGGCCTGTCTGCTCTGGGTGCTACGGGTGCTATGGCCCGTCAGCCTGAGGTCCAGGGCCGCGTGTTCACCGTCTTCATCATGGGCTCCGCCTTCGGCGAGGCTCTGGCTCTGATCGGCTTCGTTGTCGCGCTGATCGTTAAATAGCACGGAGCGTCAAGTATGAATCTTTCATCCCAGAAGAGCGCGATCGCACTCTCCGCGTCCGCGGCCGCGCTGCTCATGCCGGTTTCCGCGTTCGCCGAGGACGGCGCTGCCGGTGCGGACATCCTCATCCCTAAGATGGCGGAGTTCATCCCGGCGCTTATCGCCTTCCTGATCATCTGGATCGTGCTGGCAAAGGTCGCCCTGCCGGGCATCATGAAAACCATGGAGGAGCGCGGCAAGAAGATCGAGGAGAGCCTCGACGAGGCCGAGAAGACCAAGCAGGAGGCTATCGCCAAGCGCGCTGAGTCCGACTCGATCGTCACCGACGCCCGTCGTCAGGCTGCCGACATCGTTCTCGAGGCCCGTAAGGACGCCGAGTCCGAGCGCGCCCGTATCATCGAGGCTGCTCACAAGGAGGCCGAGGAGATCATCGCCAAGGCCCATACGACCGTCGAGGACGAGCGCAAGTCCATTTACGCCGGTGCCGCGAGCTCCATCGCCGACCTGTCCGTTGCCGTCGCCACCAAGATCGTGGGCGAGGCACTCGAGGACGATGCCGAGCAGAAGAAGCTCATCGAGCGCTACATCCAGGAAGCAGGTAGCCTGAATGCCGACTAGCCGCTATCAGGACAAGGTGCTCGAGACCTACGCGCGCTCCCTTCTGGAAGCCGCTAAGGCCGAGAACCATGTGTTTGAGGACCTCGAGATGATCGAGCGCCTGGCTTCTGCCAGCCCCGAGATCATCGCCGTGCTCGACACCATGTCCAAGCGCGACCAGCTCGACCTTCTTCCCAAGGTGGCAGCTGCCTTTAAGTATGTTGCCGAGGAAGACGAGGATGTAGTGGGCGTGACCGTCACCACGGCGATCCCGCTCGACGACGAGCTGCGTCAAACCATCACTAAGAAATGCGAGCAGGACTTCGGCCGCAAGGTGTTCCTTATCGAGCAGGTCGACCCGTCTATCGTGGGCGGCCTGGTGCTCGAAGCCCGCGGCGAGCGTCGTGACATTACCGTCAAGACACAGCTGCGCATCGCGCAGGAGACCCTCGCAAACTCTGCTAATTCGTACGGAGGTGAAGCCTAATGTCCGAAACCCTCAATGCCCAGGATATCGCCAAGAAACTGCAGGAGCAGCTCACGAGCCTCTCCGCGACGGTCGATACGCATGAGGTTTCAACGGTCGACGAGGTAGGCGACGGCATCGCGCGCGTCTCCGGCCTCAAGAGTGCCATGGCAGGCGAGCTTCTGGAGTTCAAGAGCTCCGATACCGGTGAGACCGTCTTCGGCCTTGCCCAGAACCTTGACCGTGACGAGGTCGGCGCCGTTCTGTTTGGTGCCGTCGACTCCATCAAGGAAGGCGACGAGTGCCGCACCACTGGCCGCATTATGGATATCCCCGTGAGCCGCGCCATGCTCGGCCGCGTCGTCAATCCGCTCGGCCAGCCCATCGACGGCCTGGGCGACATCGTCGCCACGCACCGTCGCCCCATCGAGTTCAAGGCCCCCGGCGTCATCGATCGTACCCCGGTGTGCGAGCCGGTTCAGACCGGTCTGCTCGCTATCGACTCCATGGTGCCTATTGGCCGCGGTCAGCGTGAGCTCATCATCGGCGACCGTAAGACCGGTAAGACCGCCATCGCCATCGACGCTATCCTCAACCAGCGCGGCAAGGGCATGGTCTGCATCTATGTCGCCATCGGCCAGAAGGCCTCCACGGTTGCCAATATCCGTGAGACCCTCGCTCAGCACGGTGCACTCGACTACACCATCATCGTTTCGGCCACCGCTGCCGATTCCGCCCCTATGCAGTACATCGCGCCTATGGCCGGTGCCGCTATCGGCGAGTTCTTCATGTACAACGGCGAGGACGGCAAGCCCGCCAGCGAGACCAACCCCGGTGGCCACGTGCTCGTCATCTACGATGACCTGTCCAAGCAGGCTGTGGCCTACCGTCAGATGTCGCTGACGCTGCATCGTCCGCCCGGACGCGAGGCCTATCCTGGCGACATCTTCTACCTGCACTCTCGTCTGCTCGAGCGTGCCGTCAAGATGTCCAAGAAGAACGGCTACGGCTCCATGACGGCTCTGCCGATCATCGAGACCCAGGACGGCGACGTCTCGGCCTACATTCCGACCAACGTCATTTCCATTACCGACGGTCAGATCTACCTGCAGTCCGAGCTCTTCTTCCAGGGCCAGCGCCCGGCAGTTGACGTGGGCATCTCCGTGTCCCGCGTCGGTGGCGACGCGCAGACCAAGGCTATGAAGCAGGTCGCCGGCAACCTCCGTCTGGACCTCGCTTCGTACCAGGAGCTCGCTGGCTTTACCCAGTTTGGCTCCGACCTCGACGAGGCTACTCAGAAGCAGCTGACCCATGGTGCCCGCATGACCGAGCTCCTGAAGCAGCCGCGTTACAAGCCGTTTGAGGTTGGCGAGCAGATCGTTACGCTGTTCGCTGGCAACGAGGGCTTCCTGGATGACCTGGAGATCGCCGACGTGCTGCCTTTCCGTGCCGAGCTCATCGAGTACATGGACAATGGCTTTGGCTCGCTGCTCGACAAGGTTCGCGCCAAGAAGATCGATGATGACACCAAGGCTGAGCTCTTGCGCGTCATCGGCGACTTCAAGCAGCAGTTCATGGCCAAGCACCATTCGGATGTTTCTGGATCAGAGGAGAACTAAGCCCCATGGCCAACCTTCGCGACATTAAGAAGCGAATCTCCTCGGTTACCACGACCAAGCAGATCACGCGCACGATGGAGATGGTCTCTACGGCCAAGATCCGTCGTGCCCTCGATCGCTCCAAGCAGGCCGAGCCCTATAAGGAGGCGCTGACCGACGTCATGTTGACGGTCGCCGGCGACGCCTCCTGTTCGGGCACCGATCCCATGCTGCAGAAGCATGAGAGCGTCAAGCATGGCCTGATTGTCGTTATTGCCTCGGACCGCGGCCTTGCCGGCGGTTTCAATACGACGGTGGAGCGCACGGCCGAAAAGCTCGCCGCTTCTTGGGCGAACGACGGCATCGAGTGCGAGATCATCGCGTGCGGGCGTAAACCGGCCACGTATTTCCGTGACCGCGCAAACGTCATCATGCACTTCGAGGGCAACTCCTCTGAGCCCGATTTCAATCAGGCCCGCATGATCTCCTCTCATATCTGCGATGCGTATCGTGCCGGTGAGCTTGACCGTGTCGAGCTTGTCTACCACCACGCCAAGAACCGCGTGGATCAGGAGCTTCGCGTCGAGCATCTGTTGCCGCTCGACCCCGAGATGATCGCTATGGCCCACGGTCCGCGTAAGAACGAGACCGACGCCCCTAAGCGCATCTCGTCCACGTTCGAGTTCGTGCCCTCTCCCGAGCATGTTCTCGGCAAGCTTATGCCGTCTTATATCCTGACGGTCATCTACCAGGCCCTGATCGATTCGGCGGCTGCCGAGCAGGGTGCACGCCGCAAGGCCATGCACTCCGCGACGGAAAACGCCACCGCGATCATCTCGACCCTTACTCGCACGTATAGTCGCGTGCGCCAGGCTTCGATTACGACCGAGATTAACGAGATCGTCGGCGGAGCCTCAGCATTGGAGGAACAGTAATGGCTAATAACACCGTAAAGCTTGCGGTCGAGGAAGCCACCAAGAAGACGACTGCCGGTGATGGTCGCATCGTGCGAATCATCGGCCCTGTCGTCGACGTCAAGTTTGACGGCGCGGTGCCCCCGATCTACAACGCGCTCACGGTCGAGGCCGAGACCCCGATCGGTCATCTGAGCACGATCCTCGAGGTCGAGAGCCAGCTTCCGGGCGGCGTCGTCCGCACGGTCGCCATGTCCTCGACCGACGGCCTGCAGCGCGGCCTCATCGCCACCGATACCGGTGAGCCCATGAAGATGCCGGTCGGCCCCAAGACGCTCGGCCGCATTTGGAATGTCATGGGCAGGCCCGTCGACGGCAAGCCCATGCCCGAGGTGGAGGAGTTCTACCCCATCCACCATGCAGCGCCCCGTTTCGACGAGCTCACCACCAAGACCGAGATCTTCGAGACCGGCATCAAGGCCGTCGACCTGCTCGAGCCCTACATCCGCGGCGGCAAGACAGGTCTGTTCGGCGGCGCCGGCGTCGGCAAGACCGTTCTGATCCAGGAGCTCATCAACAACCTCGCCCAGGAGCACGGCGGCACCTCGGTGTTCACCGGCGTCGGCGAGCGTACCCGCGAGGGCACCGACCTGTTCCTCGAGATGAGCGAGTCTGGCGTTATCGACAAGACCTGCTTGGTCTATGGTCAGATGAACGAGCCGCCCGGAGCGCGTCTGCGCATCGGTCTGGCCGGCCTTACCACCGCTGAGTACTTCCGCGATCGCGGCCAGGACGTTCTGCTGTTCATCGACAACATCTTCCGCTTCTCCCAGGCAGGTTCCGAGGTTTCCGCACTGCTGGGCCGTATGCCGTCCGCCGTTGGTTACCAGCCCACGCTGGCAACCGAGATGGGCGACCTCCAGGAGCGCATTACCTCGACCAAGACGGGCTCCATTACCTCCGTCCAGGCTGTCTACGTCCCCGCAGACGACCTGACCGACCCGGCGCCTGCCACGACGTTTACGCACCTCGACGCCACCACGGTTCTTTCGCGTAGCATTTCGTCGCTCGGCCTGTTCCCGGCTATCGACCCGCTCGCATCTTCCTCCGACGCTCTCGATCCCTCGATTGTCGGCGAGGAGCACTACCGTGTCGCCGTCAAGGTCCAGGAGCTCCTGCAGGAGTACTCCGACCTTCAGGACATCATCGCCATTCTGGGTATGGACGAGCTGTCCGAGGAGCAGCGCCTTACGGTCAACCGTGCCCGTAAGATTCAGCAGTTCCTCTCGCAGTCCTTCCACGTCGCCGAGAAGTTCACCGGCAACCCCGGTGTCTACGTCCGCGTCGAGGATACCGTCCGCTCTTTCGCCGAGATTGTCGACGGCAAGGCCGATGACCTGCCCGAGCAGGCTTTCCGCTATGCTTCCACGATTGAGGACGTGCGCGAGCGCGCCCGCAAGATGGGGGAGAAGTAGGTTATGCGTATCCGCATCGTGTGCCCCGTGAGCTGCGCCTATGAGGGCGACGCTGCGTTTGTGTCGATTCCGTCCACGGATGGCGAGTTTGGCGTTCTGCCTGCTCACTCCAGCGAGATCTGCACGATCGACCGCGGTTACGTTCGCGTTTCCGATAAGGCCATGGGCACTGTCGACCACACGTTTGCCGTGGCCGGCGGCTATGCCCAGGTTGCGGACGATGTCGTGACCGTTCTCGCCGAGCGCGCTTGCGATTTGGCGACCGTCGATGCCGACAAGCTTAAAGCTGATATTCAAGGTTTTGAAGAGAAGCTGGGTAATTTGTCGGAGGATGATGCACGCCGCGCCTACCTCTATAATGAAATCGCATGGTGTAAGCTCAAGCTTGCCCAATAGTCAAACGATTTAGCGTTCGACCATTTGCGAACACATCATGCCCGGGATGGCCCAGCCATCCCGGGCATGCTTTTTGAAAGGGTAGACCTTGGATATTATCCGCGTTGAGGGTGGCCACGCCATCGGAGGCTCCGTGCCCGTTTCGGGTGCCAAGAACTCCGCACTCAAACTCATGGCGGCAACGCTTCTGGCGCCGGGCAAGACGACGCTGCAGAACGTGCCCGATATTTCCGATGTCCACGTGATGGGCAAGGTGCTCAAAGGCATGGGCGCTACGATCGATGTTCTCGACGAGCACACGCTCGAGATTGATACCTCTCAGGTCGATTCATGGGAGGCCCCCTACGAGCTCGTTGCCAAGATGCGCGCTTCCACCGCCGTCATGGGACCCCTGCTGGGCCGCTTCCATCGCGCCAAAATTGCCATGCCGGGCGGCTGCAACCTGGGTGCTCGCAAGATCGATATGCACATTCTTGGTCTTGAGGCCCTGGGCGTTGAGTTCGATACCGCCCACGGTTACATCAACGCTAATGCGCCCCAAGGTCTGCGCGGTACCACCGTCACGCTCGAGTTCGCCAGCGTCGGTGCGACCGAGAACCTCATCATGGCCTCTGTGCGCGCACAGGGCACCACGGTTATCGATAATGCCGCCCGCGAGCCCGAGATCGTCGATCTCGCTAACATGCTCAACGAGATGGGCGCCAAGATTGTCGGCGCCGGTACGCCCGTCGTGACTATCGAAGGCGTGGAAGAGCTCCATCCCGTTACCCATCGCGTGGTGGGCGACCGCATCGAGGCCGGTACCTTTATCGTTGCCGGTGCGTTGATGGCCGACGATCGCGGTGTCGACGTCACGGGTTTTTGCCCCATTCACTTGGGCATGGTGCTCAAGAAGATGGAGCTCATGGGTATCGACTGCGAGCGCGTCGAGGATGGCGTCCATGTAAACCGTGCCGAGCGTATCAAGCCGGTCGACATCCAGACGCTTCCGTTCCCCGGCTTCCCGACGGACATGCAGGCGCAGATTATGGTGCTCTCCGCCCTTGCCGATGGCAGTTCCGTTATTACCGAGAACATCTTCGAGAATCGCTTTATGTTTGCCTCTGAGCTGGTGCGCATGGGTGCCGACATTCGTATCGAGAGCCATCATGCCATGATTCATGGCGTCAAGGGCTTCTCGGGTGCACAGGTTACCTCGCCCGATCTGCGTGGCGGAGCGGCCCTCGTCGTAGCAGGCTTGATCGCCGACGGGACGACCGAGGTTTCGGCCATCCATCACATCAAGCGCGGCTACGAGCAGTTTGTCGAAAAGCTGCAGGCGCTCGGCGCGCATGTCGAGCATGCTACCGTCCCCGATCCCGTCATCTACTAATTCAGGTTGCCTATGTTTAATAAAAAGCCCCTCGCGGATACCACCGCCCGAAGACCCTCAACTGGTGCGCAGGCCAAGATCTACAGTCGCGATAACGTGGCTCGCTATTCCGAGCGCGCTCGTCAACGTCGTCGTAGCCACACGATTCGTCACGTCGCGCTCATTGTCGTGCTTGGCGTGCTGCTGAGTGCCACTACCGCTGCCGGCCTGTGGTTTGCCACCATTATGGGCAAGCTCGGCGATTCCAATGTCATTACCGACAATCTGCGTCGGGTTCTGGTTGACACCGATGAGGCAAAGGATCCGTTCTACGTGCTGCTTCTTGGCACCGACGGCCGTCCGGGCGAGGATACGTATCGTGCCGACTCGATTATCCTGGCACGCATCGACCCCACGCAAAAGCAGGCGACGCTCATTTCCGTTCCGCGCGACACCAAGGTCGAGTACAAGGGCGAGACCATGAAGATCAACGCCTGCCATACCGTTGGCGGCGCCGAGGCCATGGTCGAGGCGGTCAACGAGCTGTGCGGTGTTCAGATTTCCCACTATGCCGAGGTCAGCTTCGACGGTATGCAGGCGCTGATTGATTCGGTTGGCGGTATCGACATTAACGCAACCGATGATGTTGACGACCCCGAGCACCTGGATATTAAGATTACCGCTGGCCAGCAGCATATGGACGGTGCCACCGCCCTTACCTATGCCCGCTGCCGCTACACCTATGCCGACGGCGATTACACGCGCATGCGCCACCAGCGTCAGGTGCTTGGCGCCCTTGCCAACCAGATTCTCAATAACTTCGATGCCACGAAGATCTTTGGCCTGGTTAATTCGCTGTCCGATATGCTCGTAACTGATATGAGCGTTCAGGATATCGTGGCTACGGTCAATGCCATGCGCGGTATGGATGTCGACGGTATCTACTCGGCCAACCTGCCCTCGTACGCCGACGACAGCACCATGATCGACGGTGTGAGCTACGTCTTTGTCTACGAGGACGAGCTCAAGGAAATGATGGAGCGCGTCGATGCCGGCAAGGATCCCAAGGGTCCCAACACCATGGGTCTTTCCGACGGTTCCAGCTCTACGATCGGCGACCTGAACAACAACACGTCTGACGATTACGCAAACGGTACCGCAACCTCATCGGTCAGCTCTGACGATTCCGATGACTCAAGCGATTCAAGCGATTCGGACTACTACGAAGAGCCCACCGGCGACGGCAACGGCTACGAAGCTAACTACTAGAGTTACGGCGTTTTACCAAACGCCGTAACGACTCGACGCTGCGCGGGCCGCATTTGGACAATCTGACGTTCAACTTCAAGGGCGCGACCAGAAGGTCAGCGCCCTTTCGCTTCACGTCACCTTGTCTCAAATGCGACCCGCTCGCTGTCGTTGCCAAAACATCGGCGTTGCCGGAACACTTGGCACTTGGGGACGTTCCTTTTGTGCCGGCAGTTTGGGACACTCCTTGCGTTAAGAGGCTGGCGTGCGTCAACCTATTCTCGTTGCAGTAAAAAAACCGCCCCGTTCTTGGTTGAGGACGGGGCGATTCGTCTTTTGGACTTGTGCAGCCAGGCTTATGCAAAGCGGGCGACGAGCTCCTGGAGCACGTCGGTCATCTTGACGAGCGAACTGACCGGGACGAACTCGTTGACGCCGTGGTAGCAATAGCCGCCGGTGGAAAGGTTGGGGCAGGGCAGACCGCGGAACGACAGCTGAGCGCCGTCGGTGCCGCCGCGAATCGGCAGCACTTGGGGCTCAACGCCGCAGGCAAGGTAGGCTTCCTTGGCAACATCAATAAGCTCGGGATAGTCACGAACGATCTCGGCCATATTTCGATACTGCTGCTTAATCTCGACCGTCACGCGCTCCTCACCCAGACGCTGGTTGAGCATCGAGGCGGCGGCATCAACAAGGTCGAGTTTCTGCTGGAACTTGGCGGCGTCATGGTCGCGGACGATATAGCGCGCTGTGGCGTGATCGACGGTCGCAGATACACCCTCAAGGTGATAAAAGCCCTCGTAGCCTTCCGTATACTCCGGGCGCTGCACGTAGGGGAGCAACGCGTTGAAGTCACAGAACAGATTGCCTGCGTTGACCATACGGCCCTTAGCGTCGCCCGGGTGGATGGACTGGCCCTCAAAGCGGACGGTCGCCTCGGCGGCGTTAAAGCACTCCCACTCCAGCTCGCCGATGGGGCCGCCGTCGACCGTGTAGGCGTACTTGCAGCCAAAGGTATCGATATCCAACAGCTCGGCTCCGTGGCCGATCTCCTCGTCAGGGCAGAAGCAAATGCCGAGTGCGGGATGGGGCAGAGAAGGGTCCTGAGCGATACGCGCGACAAGCGACATGATCTCGGCGACGCCTGCCTTGTCGTCCGCGCCCAGCAGCGTGGTGCCATCGCTGCAGACCAGGTCCTCACCCGCGAGGTCATTCAGGGCGGGAAGCTTGGCGGTACTCATGGCAACGGGCTTACCGTCAACCGTGCCGCAGACCAGGTCGCCGCCTTCGTAGTGTACGATGTGCGGCTTCACGCCGGCGCCCGGTGCAACTTCGGTGGTGTCGAGATGGGCGATCAGGCCCAGGGCGGGCTTGTCCTCAGCGCCCGCACCTGCGGGGATATGCGCGCAGACATAGGCGTGCTCGGTCACGTGGGCATCTTCCGCACCAAGCTCGCGCAGCTCTTCAGCCAGCACGTTGGCAAGGTCAAACTGAACGGCGCTCGAGGGTACCTGGTCGCAGTTTGCATCCTCGGACTGCGTGTTGATCTGGACGTAGCGCAAAAAGCGTTCGAGGACATCGGGGCTCGTGGTGGTGTTTTCCATAAAGACCGCTCCAATCTTGGTCGTCGTGTGCAACAAGAACTCTAGCACGGTATGCCACGGCATACCACGACGCTTGGATGGGGTAGAATCAGCCATTGAATGCAGAAGGGACGGAAGATCATGGATACGACAAATAGCTCGCGCGAACTACATCTGACGGTGGCGAACGAAGACTACTTGGAGTGCATGGTTCGCATTGAAAGCGAAGAGGGGGAAACCAACGGCGTGCGATCGGTCGACATCGCGCAGCGCCTTGGCGTCTCCAAGGCATCGGTCAATAAAGCGGTTTCGGCGCTCAAGGCATCCGAGCTTGTCGAGCAATCGCACTACGGCAAGGTAATCCTGACCGATCGCGGTCGCGAGGTTGGCACGGCTATCTGGTACCGTCATCGCCTCATCCGCACGTTTTTGGTTCAGGAGCTCGGTGTCGAATTTGAGCGAGCCGATTCCGAGGCCTGCATGATGGAGCATGCGCTATCCGAGGACACGATGAGCCGCTGGCTCGCCTATCTCGAAAAGCAGGGAATCAGCGTCGAGGAATAGCGGGATATATATGGATACGAGTTATTACAACCGCTTTGGTGCCGAGGAACTTACGCGCCGCTTGTCGAGCGAGACCTTGTTG
Source organism: uncultured Collinsella sp. (assembly GCA_902491895.1). Lineage (GTDB taxonomy): Bacteria > Actinomycetota > Coriobacteriia > Coriobacteriales > Coriobacteriaceae > Collinsella. The sequence goes on from CABUJH010000002.1 coordinate 83,655, forward strand.
GCGCAGGGCCCCATGGGCAGTGTTCTGTTGAGTGAGTACGATGCCGCCGACATTCCACCGGCGTTTTGGAATCTGGCAGAGCCGCAGACCGTTTCTCGTATCCATCGCTTGTATGTCGCCGCCGGCGCGCAGGTGCTCATTACCAACACCTTTCAGGCATCGAGCTATGCCCTCAAGCACGACCAGATTGCGCCGTCCGTGGCGGAGGTCAATCGCGGGGCCGTCGACGATGCCCGCCAGGCGCACCCTCAGCTGCTGCTAGGCTCGATGGGCCCGATCGGTATTGAGTGGTTTGCCGAGGACTCTGCCGAGTATCGTGAAATCCGAGGCATTGCGCGCGAACAGGCGCACGCCTTGCTCAACGCCGGCGTTGACGGTCTGCTGATCGAGACGGTGACGTCTATCCGTAATTTGCAGCCCATGCTTGCCGGCGCCCGAGATGCCGCCGATGGCATGCCTGTTCTGGTGAGTTTTGTCGTTGACGATAAAGGCGACCTGTTGGGCGATGGCCTCAACATCGAGGCAGCCGTTTTGTACGCCGAAAAACACGGCGCAAATTCGGTTGGTGTTAATTGCTGTTCGCTTGCGGCCGCGAACGCGGCGGTGCCCAGGATGGTTGCATCGGCGACTACTCCCGTCACGGTGCGTCCCAACGTAGGCGATCCGGTCCAGACTCAGGATGGCCCCGTATGGCACGAGAACCCCGAAGCTTTCGCGCGCGCATGCATCGAATGGAGACATGCCGGTGCCGCAATGGTGGGCAGTTGCTGTGGAACCACGGCAATCACTACGGCCGCGATGGCCGAGGCGCTCGATATATAAAGGGCAAACCGCTCCATACGGGGCGGTTTTTTTATTGCTTGCATGTCCTCGGCAGCATTTGCCCAAATGGTGAATGCTGGTGCCGGCGGGTTGCCGAGTGCATGTTGCGGGTATATCCCATGCGTACCATGATCCAAACACTGTGAGGTGTCTGCGCGTGTGCGCGATAATTCATTTTGGAACTGACGGTTGGCGCGCTCGCGTCGATGAGGACTTCACTGCCGATAACGTTGCCCGTATCGCCGATGCCGTCGGCGAGTTGTGGCAAAAGACCAATCCGGGCAAAACGGTATATATAGGGTTCGACACCCGGCCCCTGGCGCGCGAGTTCGCTGAGCTTGCGGCGGGCGTGCTAGCAGCGCACGGGCTAGACGCCGTGCTCGCTTCGCGACCTGTCCCGACCCCTGCCCTTACGTGGGCGGCGGCTTATGACGGTGAAGCGTGCGGCGCGCTCATGGTGACGGGGTCCCATCATCCGCAGGGCTATCTGTGCCTCAAGATTCGCATGGGTGACGGCTCGACCGCCAACCAGGATGTCATCGAAGAGCTCGAAGAGACTATGGCTCCCGAGCCAATGGGGATCGAGGGGCAATATCGCACCGCGGATATCATTCCTGACTATATGCAGGCGGTGGCATCGTTTGTCGATGCCGAAGCCATCCGCGCCGCGCACTTGCGCGTGGTTGTCGATCCCATGGGCGGCGCAGCCCAGGGCTATCTAGCCGACTTGCTGCGCGAGCTTGGCGTTGAGGTGCACGAGATTCACGCCGGGCAGGCGTCTGACCAAGAAGATATCTGCCCCGACCCCGTTGAACCGTGGGTGGACGCTTGCGAGCGCACGGTTATCGAGGACGGAGCTTGCGCTGGCCTGGTGACCGACGGCGACGCCGACCGTATCGGCGCGGTTGACGAGCGCGGCAGATATATACATCCGCATCAGATCATGGCGCTCGTTTTGGGCGACTTGGTTCAATTTCGTAATTTGGAGGGGCGCGTCGTCGTCAATCTTTCATGCTCGACGCTCGTGCGTCGCATTGCCGAGGCGCTTGGCTGCCGCGTGACCGTCAAACCAGTCGGTTTCAAATATATAGCGGCGGAGATGAAGAAGGGCGGCGTCCTCATGGGCGGCGAAGAAGCCGGTGGTATCGGCATCGCCGCGCATATGCCCGAGCGCGATGGAATCCTCGCCTGTCTGATTCTGTGTGAGCTTATGGCAAAGACGGACGCGCCTTTGGGCGTTCTGGTCGACCAACTCGAGGACAGTTTTGGTAAGACGAGTTACGGTCGACGCGACTTGCGCCTTGAGGCCGAAGATGCCGAAACGTTACGAACCCTGCTGCCGGGCGTAAACCCCAAGTCGATTTGTGGCAAGGTGCCGCAAAACGTTAGTCATATGGACGGCTTGCGTTTGGAATTCGAGGATGACACGTGGCTGCTGGTCCGTCCTAGCGGGACCGAACCAGTGGTGCGCGTCTACGCCGAGGGGTTCTCGGTGGAAGAACGCGATGAGTTGCTCGATGCTGGCTGTGCTTTAGCTAGGGGGACGTATCCGCTTTACCCATGAGACTGCCTTATATAAAGAGATGCTCGGCGAACGGTAGTTAACGGCTGGCAAACGTTAGTCGGATCTTAAATTGTGTAGGAAATGTGTACGCCCAGATTCCCGCCCGCGGGGCCCCTCCGGTCTGGCAATATATCTCCTTGCCGCGCGGC
>CABUJH010000003.1 GCA_902491895.1 uncultured Collinsella sp.
ACATCGGCCTGATGCGCCTTGTCCCCGGCATGACCGTGATCGTCCCCGCCGACGATGTGGAGGCCCGTGCCGTGACGCGCGCCGCCTACGAGTGCGACGGCCCCGTGTACATGCGCTTCGCCCGTCTGGCCTCGCCGGTTATCAACGACCCCGAGACCTACAAGTTCGAGTTGGGTAAGGGCATTGTCATGCGCGAGGGCGCCGATGTGACCATCATCGCCTGCGGCCTGATGGTCGGCGAGGCGCTCGAGGCCGCCGAGCAGCTCGCTGCCGAGGGCATCGACGCCGAGGTCATCAACATGCACACCATCAAGCCCATCGATGCCGACCTGATCGTTAAGAGCGCCGCCAAGACCGGCCACGTCGTGACCGTCGAGGAGCACTCTGTGATCGGTGGCCTGGGCAGCGCCGTTGCCGACGTCCTGTGCGAGCAGCGCCCGACGCCGCTCAAGAAGATCGGCGTCAACGACACCTTTGGCGAGTCCGGCCCGGGCGCCGAGCTCCTGCACAAGTACGGCCTGGACGCCGCCAACATCGTGGCGACCACCAAGGAGTTCTTGGCCTAGGACAAGACGAGGCAAAGTATCGCTTCAGCAACCGTATGCAATCCATAACAGGGGCGTCCTCAAAGAGGACGCCCCTGTTTTTTGTCGGCAACAAACAAATTAGGCCCGCACCAAGTAAGGGCTTTCTCCGGGAAACGGGCCCAGACCAGCAAAGCGCAATTCAGACCCTCCCAACTTTGTGTGCACGGCATCTCAAGCTGGTGCGCCGGCCCCCTAGTAGTCGCAGGCCGGATACAGGGCTACTTTCCAAATCTTTCTGCAGGACGGAGGAGCCCCCGCCGCACGTAGTGCGCAGCGGAGGCTCCGACATGTCCGAGGACGATTTGGAAAGTAACCCTGTGTCCGGCCGGAGGGACCCAAACACGGCCATGCTTCTTATGTGCAGCAAAGCTAATGCTGCTAAAATATTAAGCGCTCATGTAGTTTAAACGCACGACGATAAGGAGCACCAGTGGGTAACCACTTCCGTACCTCCGGTGCGGGCGATGATGCCCCCAAGACGCAGGCAGGCGTCCAGGGCAGTCGTTTCGCCACTCCGGATTCAGAGGGCCAGCCTGTTGCTCAGGCCCCCGCTCAGCCGGCAGATCAGGCACAGCCGGCATCCGATCCCTTTGCCTACAATCCCACCAGCGATGTCGCGCTTTCCGGCACGGCGGGTTTTGAGCCCGTTCAGGCCGTGACCGCTCGCGTGGAGCAGCCTCAGGCTGGTGCCGCCACGCCGCAGCCTACCATGGCCGGCATTCCCGACCCCTTGGCCCCTGCGACGCCGGCTCCTCAGCCTGCGCAGTCCGGTCTCTTTGCCGCTATTCCCGACCCCACGCAGCCTGCTGCCCCGGTGGTCGAGAGCGATCAGGCAGCCGAGGTCGCAAGCCTCGATAACGCGCTCAACAACCCCGATTTTACGTCGGTGTTTGCGCCCATCGATCCGCAGGCCAGCCGCAAGAAGATGGCCAAGCAGGCCGGTGTCGAGCCCGTCATCCTTATGGAGCATGTCACCAAGATCTATCCGGCACAGCCCAACAAGCCTGCACTCGACGACATCAACATCGAGATCTATCCGGGCGAGTTCGTCTTCCTGGTCGGTCACTCCGGCTCGGGTAAGACCACGCTGCTGTCGACGCTCAACCGTGACGTCAAGCCGACGAGCGGTCGCATCCTGGTTGCCGGTCAGGACCTCATGAAGATCAAGAACCGCAAGGTTCCGTTCCTGCGCCGCCAGATTGGCGCCGTGTTCCAGGACTTTAAGCTTCTGCCGCAAAAGACTGCCTACGAAAACGTGGCGTTTGCCCTGCAGTGCATCGGCAAGCCCAAGGGCGTCATTCGCAGCCAGGTGCCCGAGGTGCTGCGTCTGGTCGGCCTGGCCGATCAGATGGACTCGCTGCCCGACCAGCTTTCCGGTGGCGAGCAGCAGCGCGTTGCCGTCGCCCGCGCTATGGTCAACCGTCCGCCGCTGCTGATCTGCGACGAGCCGACGGGCAACCTCGACCCGGCGATCTCGCTGGGCATCATGAAGCTGCTCGAGCGTATTAACCGCACCGGCACCACCGTGATTGTCGCCACGCACGACCGCGAGATGGTCGATAGCATGCACCGTCGCGTGATCGCCCTCGAGGGCGGCCACGTTATCCGCGACCAGGAGAGGGGAGGTTACGGCAACTATGGCACCAACTAACGTGGGCTACTCCTTCAAAGAGGCAATCAGCCACTTCTTCCGTAACTGGACTACCTCGCTCGGCGCCGTCATCACGATCTTCCTTTCGCTGTTTATCATCGGCCTGTTCATCATGGGCTCCGCGATGCTGAACTCCGTGATCGGCACCGTCGAGGATCAGGTTGTCATCAACGCGTTCATTAGTGATGACGCCGATCAGGCCGATGTTCAGGCTTTTGAGGCCGAGCTTAAGACGTGGAATAACGTCAAGTCCGTGACCTATAAGGACAAGGACGACGCACTGGCCGAGTATACGAGCAAGATGTCGGGTAACGCCGACGCCACCATGAGCGCGCTCGACGGCCAGAACCCGCTGCCCGCCTCGTTTGCGATTGAGATGGACGATCCGTCTCAGGTCGAGAGCACGGCCAAGAAGCTCAAGAAGAATGCCGACTTCCAAAAGATCGCGGACGACGGCGACGTCAACGCGAGCGTACTGTATGGCCAGGAGAAAGTAAGCCGCCTGTTCCAGGTGACCAACTACATCCGTATTGCCGCCGTGGTGCTCGTCGGCCTGCTGACCTTTATCGCGTTCATCTTTATCAACAACACGATTCGCCTGTCCATCACGGCGCGTCGTCGCGAGATTGCGATTATGCGCCTGGTGGGCGCCAGCAACGGCTTCATTCGTGGCCCGTTTATCACCGAGGGTGTACTGCAGGCCATTTTGGGCTCGCTGCTTTCCATCGGCGTTCTGGAGCTGCTGCGCAATCTGATGATTCCGCGTCTGCAGGAGAGCATCGGCTGGATGTCGTTTGCCCTGCCGATGCAGTACTACCTGGTGACCTATGCTGCGCTGATTCTGGTCGGCGTGATTATCGGTCTCTTTGGTTCTGCCATCGCCATGCGCCGCTACCTGCGCGTGTAGGCATGCCTGGAATTCATCCCTTCCAACGGGTCGTCTCTTATGGGGCGGCCCGTTTTTTGTCCCCTAGGGGACGGCAGGAAAGCGAATCATTTGGGTAGACTCTTTGGAGTTCGCAATCGATAGTTAGGAGGCGCCATGGGGCGCAATAACAAGCATAAGCGTGGAGCTCGCAATAAGCGCGGGCCGGTGCGCAGCGAACGCCGTCCGAGCCTGACCGGGCGCGTGCAGCTCCATGAGCATAGCGCCTACGTTGTAACCGAAAACGGCGACTACAAGGTCATGGGTCGCGGCAAGCGTGAGATCATGGACGGCGATACCGTTGCCGTGAGCATTAAGAACAGCCCGCATGGCGAGCGTCGCGCCGTGATCGAGGGCGTGGTTGAGCGCGCAGCTATAAGCGTGGTGGGCACGTACCAGACCGCCGGTCCGCTCGGTGTGATTGAGCCGCTCGATTCGCGCCTGAAGGCCGACTTCTTCATTTTGCCCGAGGATACCTCGGCGGATCGTCTGGGCGTTCACCCGGGTGATGCTGTTGTCGCGCGCATTTTGACCTACCCGACGCGCCTGGAATCGGGTACCGTGGCAATCGAACGCCGCATTGGCGGAGATGACGCGCCCGATTTGGGCGTTCAATATGTGATGGCGCGTTACGGCTATACCGATAGCTATCCCGAGGCCGCGCTAGACGAGGCCGAGGGGCTTTCGCTCGATGTGTCCGCGGCGCTTAAGGACCCGCTCCGCCGCGATCTGCGCGACCGCTTTGTCATCACGATCGACCCGGTCGACGCGCGCGACTTTGACGATGCCATTTCGCTGGAGCGCACGCCCGAGGGCGGCTATAAGCTGGGTGTGCATATCGCCGACGTTTCACACTATGTGGCTTGGGACGGGCATATCGATCTTGAGGCTCGCCATCGCACGACATCGGTGTATCTGGCCGATCGCGTGCTTCCCATGCTGCCCGAACGCCTGTCCTGTGACCTGTGCTCGCTTCGCCCTGACGAGGACCGTCTTGCGTTTACCGTCGATATCGAGCTCGATGAGCAGGGTCGCGTGCGGCATTACGATCCGTATCCCAGCGTGATTCGCTCGCGTGTGCGTATGGACTATGACGGCGCCGAGGCGCTGCTGGTGCGTGCCGGTGCGGTTGAGTATTCGGTGCTGGAGGGCGCGGCTGAGGATGTTGAGGCTGCTGAGGCCTTGCGCGAGGAAGCGCTTGAGCGCGGTCTTGCGTGCGAGGAGGCCGCCCGCGGCTACAACGTCGACCTCGGCGATTTCCTTGTCGCCGCTAACGAACTCGCCGAACTTCGCCGTCGTATTCGTCGCGCCCGCGGCTCAGTCGATTTTGATACGGCCGAGATTCGCGCTCTATTGGATGAGGACGGAGTACCCGTGCAGATTGTGGCGCGTGAACGTTCGTGTGCCACGTCGCTTATCGAGGAAGCTATGCTGCTCGCCAACGAGTGCGTTGCAGAGTGGCTGGCAGACCGTGATATCGAGGCCTGCTATCGCGTGCATGAGGATCCGAGCCCCGATAGCCTGCACGGTGCCGCCGTTGCGCTGGCTCAGCTAGGCATCATCGACGATCGCCGTGCTGCCGGTATTGCCCTGGGGAGTCCCGATGAGCTGCAGGCTGCAGTTGATGCTGCCGCCGGTACGGCCAACGCGCCGCTCGTCAACACGCTGCTTCTGCGCAGCATGCAGCGCGCGCTGTACAAGCCGCGCAACGAGGGGCACTTTGCGCTCGCCGCGCCGTGCTACTGTCACTTTACGAGTCCCATCCGTCGCTACCCCGATCTGGTGGTGCACCGCGTACTCAAGCTGCAGTTGGCCTATGAGCAGCTCGGCGGCAAGGACGCCTTGGTCCGTACGTCGCGGCTGATCGGCAAGGGGCGTGAGTCGCTGCCGCGCATTCTGCCGCAGATCTGCCGCGCATGCAGCGATGCCGAGCGCGCGGCAGATGCCGCCAGCCATGCGACGCAAAAGATCAAGATTGCCCAGTACTATGAGGACCGTCTGGGCGAGCGCTATGCCGGAACCGTCTCGTGGGTTAGCAGCATGGGCCTCTTTGTGCGCTTGGACCTGACGCAGGTCGAAGGCTTGGTTTCGATCAAGAGCCTAGGCAACGAGTGGTTCGAGTTCGACGAGGACGCGCTTACGCTGACGGGCGCCGACACGGGTACCCGTTACGAGCTGGGGCAGCGCGTGATTATCGAGGTCTCGCGCGTCAATACCACGCGTGGGCACTTGGACTTTAAGCTTATCCATTAGCCAAATCCCGACTCGTGGCGGGAGAGCGGAGGGCGGCCTTTCGGGACCGCCCTCCGCATTTGAATCGTGGCTACCTTGCCGTCTGCTCGGCCGCCCGCTTACCTGCTATTTGAGAGGTAGAACCTACCAAAATAAACCTGTCCCTTTTTGGCAGGTTTACAAGAAAGCGGGGATGAGATGGCGACGGTGTACGGTTATGCGCGGGTGAGTTCGCGCGATCAGAATCTTAATCGGCAGCTGGATGCGCTGGGCGCCTATGGCGTGGGCTCGGCGAATATTTATGCCGACCATGCGAGCGGCAAGGACTTCGATCGGCCGCGTTATCGCGAGCTGTTGCACGTCTTGGGAGACGGGGACGTGCTGGTGGTGCTTTCTATCGACCGACTTGGTCGTAATTACTCCGAGATTCTTGAGGAATGGCGACGCATTACCAAGGAGCTCGGGGTTGCCATTGTGGTGTTGGACATGCCATTGCTTGACACGCGCGCTAGGGCCAGCGGCGCGCCGGATGTGACCAACACCCTGATTGTCGATATTGTGCTGCAACTGCTGAGCTACGTGGCGCAGGTGGAGCGCGAGAATATCCATCGGCGCCAGGCGGAGGGAATTGCAGCGGCGCGGGCGCGAGGGGTCCGTTTCGGTCGACCTCGCAAGCCGTGCCCCCCTCAGTTTGAGCTGGTGCGCGATAGCTATGAGGCAGGCGATATTACCCGCAGCCAAGCAGCAAAGTGCCTGGGCGTGTGCGTGGGGACGTTCGATCGCTGGATGCGCGAGGCGGGGTAGGGGTTTGCGTCGCTTTGTCGCTTCCTGTTGCGATTCAAATTTTGATACGGTGACGATGTCATTTGGGGCTACACACGCTGATATTCAAAAAAAGGAGGTTGGCCCTTGGCGCGCGTAAAACAAATAATCGGATGGACCGCGATCGTTCTGTTCGCTGTAACGCTGGCGGGCATCTGGGTGCTGACGGAGCAAAATGCGGTGGAGACGTCGTTGCTGAGCGAGTCCACCGCGCGTGTGGTGGAGGGTCAGGCTACGGGCGTTCAGGCCGCCGATGCCACGGGTGAAGCCCAGACGGAGAACGGAATGACCGGGGGCACCGATTCGGCTGCCTCGAATGTCCGGTCTGGCCGACTTGCTTCCATTCGCATGTGGGTGGGCGCGAACGTCCGTCGCGTTGCCCATACCGTAGAGTTTTTCTTCGTCGGATTGTTCGCCTCGGTGATCGTGGCTTGCTTTTCCAGGCGTCCGTGGAGCGTGTGCTCCCGTTGCGTGCCCGTATTGCTCTTTTGCGCCGCCTGCTCCGTTGGCGATCAGGTACATAAGATCTTTGTTCCCGGCAGGCATTTCGACGTTATCGATTTAGGATTCGATGCTGCGGGCTATGTCACCGCCATGCTGTTGGTATTGCTGGCAGCGGCGTTGGTGCGCCATGCGACTCGGCCGATCGGCGCCCATGCGAGGCGCTAGCCTTAAGACGAGACATCGCGACTGCCTATGCTTCGACATTGACTACAATAACGGCTGCAATCGCGAGTGGTCGTCGATGTGCGGTTTTCCAGACACCTGTTTTCTCTAAGAAAGGAAATCCCATGGCGGTATTGTTTGTTGAATATCCCAAGTGCTCGACCTGTAAGAAGGCCAAGGCATGGCTGGACGAACATGGGGTAGAGTATATCGACCGCGATATCGTTTTGGACAATCCCACGGCTGATGAGCTTGCGACCTGGATTGCTCGTTCGGGGCTGCCGGTGCGGCGCTTCTTTAATTCGTCTGGCATGAAATATCGAGAGCTGGGTCTGAAGGCGCGTCTGGATGCGGGCATGACGGATCGGGGGTGCTACGAGCTGCTGGCGACCGACGGCATGCTGGTCAAGCGTCCGCTGCTGGTGGGCGACGACTTTGCGATTCCCGGCTTTAGGGAAGCGGCTTGGGCCGAGGCGTTGCTGTAGCGGCTCCGGAAAGTGCGACCCGTTTTGAGTGCTCAGAGTGGGACGTGTTTTCCATCGGCGGGCTCGCTCGGCTCAATCCTCGAGCCGTGCCCATTCGTGCGGATCGTAGACCTTTACGTGCTTGTTGGGCTTGCCGCTCCAGTACTCCTCGTCCATAAAGGGCAGATATGCCTGAACGCCGGGGCAGATAAAGGGAATCCGCTGCTGTTGCAGTCGCTCGCGCTGGCGCTGCTCCAGGTGCGCCTCGGATATGACAGTCGGCATACCGGACAGCTCGACGAGGCTTGCCTGGATTCGCTTAAGGTCGGGGAGTCCCGCGTGCCATGACATCCGCATGATCAAAAAGGATGCACGGCGGTAGTTTGCCTGCATCACCGTGATGGCGGGGCGCAGTGTGGGATGGATTTTGTCCCGTTCGGGCCAAAGGCCAGCAGTGATCTCGAGGCCCAGGGTCTCCCATAGGTAATCAAGTTCTTCGTCCATGGCGCCTCGATATCTACGCGATCATTGATACTTCGATTGTGTTGCCTAGTGCTATCGTTTTCGCGGTAGAATCTGCCAACGGTTGACGGCTACCGCTCGCGGCGTTTTGCCCTTCGTGTACAGCGGTTGGCTTCACAGGTCCTTCACGTGTTGGACTAAATTAGGCCAATTTGACTGAATTTCAAAAAAGTCAAAATTAGGGCTTGCGTCACGGCGGGACTTCCCGTATATTTCTTTCTTGCGCAAAGGCACAGCCGAGCGCAGCGATGCAGTCATTGGGATGTCGTCTAATGGCAGGACAGCGGATTCTGGTTCCGTCAATGGGGGTTCGACTCCCTCCATCCCAGCCATTGCATTTGCTACATATGGCCCGTTCGTCTAGCGGTTTAGGACGCCGCCCTCTCAAGGCGGAGATCACCAGTTCGAATCTGGTACGGGCTACCAAAATTGAACGCCCGGGCCTCGTAAGAGACCCGGGTTTTGTGTATTGACCGTATATACGGCGCCTGCCGTGTTTCGCTCAGATCGAGGAGTAGCCATGGATCTGCCCATCAGCTTACAAGACATCACGTATGCCGAGAACTATCTGGCGCAGGGCGACCTGGCTACGGCGACGCCGCTGCTGGAGCGTCTGGTGGAGCTCGCCGAGGAGTATATCGACGCTGAGTGCAAGACGGAGGAGAAGCGCCAATACTTTAGCTTCGATAGCAAGTTTGAGCGCTTGGCCTATCGCCGCGTGGAGAAGGATCCGCGCGAGCTCGTGCAGGTCGAGGTGCCGTTTGACCGCCTGTACTCTGACATGGCGTTTGCCTACATTCGCCAGCAGGATTATGTAAGCGCTCGTAATGCCCTGATGCAGGCTGTGCGTTGGGACCCCATGAACTGCAACTATCGCTTGGATTTGGCCGAGCTGTTCCGCGCTCTCGAGGACAAGCAGGAATGGGCATCGCTCTCGTTCTCGGTGCTGGAGCGTGCGAGCGATGGCAAGTGCGCCGCCCGCGCTTATGCCAATCTAGGTCAGTACTTCTTGGAGCCCGAGACCGAGAACGTTTCGGCTGCCGTGGGCTGCGCGCGTCTGGCACTGCGCCTGGCGCCCAACGATGCGCATACGACGCGCCTGCTCAACAAGATCCATACCACGTATCCGGATGCCGCCGAGGAGAGCGACGAGCACGTGATGGGCGAGCTGGCGTTGCAGGGCGTTCCGACCTCACCTTCGGCCGAGATTGCCATCTGCCTGATTATGTGCGCGACCGATGCTGCAAGCGACGGCGACAAGCAGGAGGCGACGCGCCTGACGGTGCGTGCTCGCGACTTGGTGGGCGAGGAAGCCTGCGCGGCGATTATCAAACTGGTGCGCGAGAGCGACGCCGAGCTCAATGCCGAGCGCAAGGCAAAGCGCGAGGCTGCGGGCTCAAACGCCGATGGTGCCAAGGGGGCCGGCGATGCCCAGTAAGCGCGAGCGCAAGCTCATTTCCAAGAATCGCTCGGCACATCACGAGTACTTTATCGATGAGACGTTTGAGTGCGGCATTGAGCTGAGCGGCACCGAGGTCAAGTCGATTCGCGAGCGCGCCTGCCAGATCACCGATACCTTTGCGCTGATCCGCGGCGGGGAGTGCTGGCTCGTCGGCCTGCATATCCACCCTTATAGCCATGGTGGCGTGTGGAATCGCGATCCCGACCGTCGGCGTCGTCTGCTGCTGCACCGCAAGGAGATCGACTTTCTTGACGGCAAACTTCGCAACCGTGGTTATGCGCTGGTTCCGTTGGAGCTCTACTTTAATACCGACGGCCGCGTAAAGCTGCTGCTGGGTCTGGGTCGCGGCAAGAAGCTCTATGACAAGCGCGAGGACATGGCCAAGCGTGATGTCCAACGCGAGATCGACCGCGCCCTTAAGGAACGCAACCGCTAGGCACTCTGTATAAGTTGCGGTGGAATACGGACTGTTTTGCCTGTTTGAGGGGCTATTCAGTCCCTATTTCACCGCAACTGCGGGTGTCTCATCTTTCTTACTGTTCTGACACATATGTCTCAAAGGCGGCGTCCGTTATGGGTGCCGCCTTTTTTGTGGGTACATACATCCATGAGGTTCCAACCCGAGCTAGGGGAGTGATCGTTATGGACAAAACTGCGTTCTTTACCATGCCGAGTGGCCTGTACGTGGTGAGCGCCGCGGCGGACGGGCTGCGTGCCGGCTGCGTTATCAACACAGCGGTGCAGGTGACATCCGCCCCGCCGCGCATCTCGATTGCCGTGAACAAGGAAAATGTCACGTCCGGCGTAATCGCATCGGCTAAGGCTTTTGCGCTGACCGTGATTGACCAGACCACCGACATGCTCTATATCGGCAATTTTGGCTTCCGCACCAGCAGCGATTACGACAAGTTTGCCAAGTATGAGACCCACGAGACCACTCTGGGCATGCCCTATGTGCCCGAGCACGCGGCGGCGCTGTTTAGCTGCCATTTGATCGACACTGTGGATGTGGGCACGCATCTGCTGTTTATTGGCGAGGTCGAGGATGCCGAGCGCCTGAGCGACGAGACGCCACTGACGTACGACTACTATCACAAGGTGCTAAAGGGCAAGACGCCGCCCAAAGCCTCGTCGTATCAAGGCTAGAAATGTTCTAAAAATACTTGCATTATGTTATTGAGAATATATACTAATAAGCAAGTACACCAGCAGTCGCGTTCGAGAGGAGAACATCATGGCTGAGGAGAAGAAGACGTATAAGTTCGTGTGCACCGTTTGCGGTTACGAGGTTGAGGTCGACACGCCCGAGCTGCCCGAGGATTACGTATGCCCGGTCTGCGGCGTCGGCCCCGATGAGTTTGAGCTCGTCGAGGAGTAACTCGTAGACACACGGCGATTAGCTATACAGAGCTCTGTCCAAGGGCCCCGGTTGAATTCTCGGCCGGGGCCCTTTTGATTTATCTGACGGTTTAAAACGGCCTTACGTGTTACAGATTGAGACGTTATATCTGGACAGTCACGCCATCCCAATTACATCCCCGTTAGCAGCACGATGTCGAGAGCCGTTACGATGACGCCGATCCCTACGAGCAGCGCGTTGAGCGGGCGCGAGTTGACGTATTTGCCCATAACGCGGGGCGAACTGGTGAGTCGTATGAGCACAAAGACCGTAATCGGCAACTGAAGCGACAACAGCGCCTGACTCCAGATGAGACCCTCAAAAGGATTCGGGACGATCAGGCACGCCGCCACTGCGCCGACGAAACAGACCGCCACTCCAATCGATGAGTGCCGGTCGTGGATGTCGTATTCCTCGTCGAACATGCCCGCGGTGATGGTGCCTGCCGCCATGCCTGCCGTCACACTACTCGAGAGGCCCGCAAACAGCAGCGCCACCGCAAAGATTGTCGAGCTTGCCGGGCCCAGAATGGGGGAGAGCGTGTCCGCTGCGACGGCGAGGTCGTCTACGACAATGCCGTGCGCAAAGAAGGTCGTTGCGGCCAGGATGACCATGGCCGAGTTGATTGCCCAGCCCACGCCCATCGAAAAGAGCGTGTCGAAGAGCTCATAGCGCAGACGCTCTTCGATAACCTGCTCGCCTTGGCCTTCGAAGTGCATGGATTGGATGACCTCGGAGTGTAGAAAGAGGTTGTGGGGCATAACGACCGCACCAAGGACACTCACGATAATCGCGGCAGAGCCAGTGGGCATACTGGGCGTGATCCAGCTTGCGGCGGCTTGCGGCCAGTCGACCTTGACTAGTGCAAGCTCGGCCAAAAACGAGAGTCCTACCACGCCTACGAAGGCGATGATCCAGCGTTCGGCACGCTTGTAGGAGTTCGTCATGAGCATCGCCATCGATACTGCCGCCACGATGACGCAGCCCGCACGCACGGGCAGCCCAAAGAGCATTTGAAGGGCAATCGCGCCGCCCAGGACTTCGGCCATGGCGGTGGCGATGGTCGCGAGATAGGCACTGGCGAGCACCGTGCGTCCAACGAAGCGGGGGAGGTAACGTGTCGTGGCCTCGGCAAGACAGGCGCCCGTGGCGATACCCAGGTGCGCCGCATTGTGCTGCAGCACAATGAGCATAATCGTGGACAGTGTGACGATCCACAGCAGCGCGTAGCCAAACTGCGAGCCCGCGGCCATATTGGAGGCCCAGTTGCCCGGGTCGATAAAGCCGACGGTCACGAGCAGCCCGGGGCCGATGTGCCGCGCAATGTCTAGGCCTCCGTGACCACCGGTGCGTCGGGAGCCAAAGTGTTGTTTGAGATGGTTGAGCATGGTGAGCTCCTGCGTGCCGTTTGTTTGACGCCGCAAAGGATACCCGTTTTAGGCTAAAAAGTTAACCAAGACTAACAAAATTGTTGTATTTGAATAGGATGGTGAAGGGGGGGGTTACCGAAATGTCTTGATCTGTAACAACTAGTGATGGAAATTGGGTCTTACTGTTACAGATTGAGATGTTTGAAGAGGTGAGTTTGCAGGCCGAACTTGGGGCCTATGTTGTCGCCCTTGAGGTCGGCGGTGTCCACTCGTAGGGCGTGCGTTACGCGATTGTTTCGAAACGGGCGGGAAACACAACGGGCCGGCGATGCTCCTAGTATGCCTATTCAACTGACTGTCTTAATATCTAGGGGAGGATCGCGATGCAGGCAGATTCCGCTCAGCAGCAGGGCCTTTATCGCCCCGAATTCGACCACGATGCGTGTGGCATCGGCGCGCTTGCCGATATCAACGGTGAGCGCCATCACCAGATCCTGGACGATGCGCTGTCCATTCTGGTCAACTTGGAGCACCGCGGTGGCACGGGACTCGAGAAGAACACCGGCGACGGCGCCGGCATCCTGTTCCAGGTTCCGCATCACTTTTTCCGTAAAGAGGCCCAAAAGTGCGGCCAGATTCTGCCGGCAGAGGGCGACTATGGCGTGGCCATGCTGTTCTTCCCGCAGGACGACAAGGGCGTAGAGGATGCCCGTCGCGTGTTTGAGGAGGGCTGCGCCGAGGCCGGCGTGCCGCTGCTCTTTTGGCGCGAGGTGCCCGTCGACCCGCACGACCTGGGTGAGACGGCCCGCGCCTGCATGCCTACCATCCTGCAGGCCTTTCTGGGCCGCCCCGACGACACGCCGGCAGGTGACGCATTCGAGCGCCGCCTGTACGTGTGCCGCCGCACCATCGAAAAGAAGGTCGACGCCGAGTTTGCCCTGCGCGACAAGATCTTCTACGTGTGCTCCATGAGCTCGCGCACCATCGTGTACAAGGGCATGCTGGTCGCCACGCAGATGCGCCGCTTCTTCATCGACCTCAACGACGCCGCCGTCAAGACGGCCGTGGCGCTCGTCCACTCGCGCTACTCCACCAACACCACGCCCAGCTGGGAGCGTGCGCATCCCAACCGCTTTATCATTCACAACGGCGAGATCAACACCCTCAAGGGCAACGTCAACTGGATTCGCGCCCGCGAGCCCAATCTGTACAGCCCCGTGTTGCAGCACGATCTTGAGCGTGTGATGCCCATCATCAACCGTGAGGGTTCCGACTCCGCGATTCTGGACAACGTGCTCGAGTTCTTGGTCATGAACGGCCGTCCGCTCACGCGTGCCGCGTCCATGCTGCTGCCCGAGCCGTGGGACCACAACGACAGTCTGAGCGAGGAGCGCCGCGCCTACGATGCCTACCAGTCCATGCTCATGGAGCCCTGGGACGGTCCGGCCGCCATCGCCTTTACCGACGGCCGCACGTTGGGCGCCGCTCTCGACCGCAACGGCCTGCGCCCCGCTCGTTACTACGCGACGCGCGACGGCCGCTTTATGCTGGCAAGCGAGGTGGGCACCATCGAGGTGCGCCCCGAGAACATCCTGACGAGCGGTTGCCTGGGACCGGGCCAGATGCTCGAGGTGGACTTTGCCCGCGGGCGCGTCATCTACAACGACGAGCTGCGCGCCCGCTATGCCAAGGAAAAGCCCTACCGCGACTGGATTGCCGAGGAGACGCTGACCGTTGACGCGCTTGATGAGCCCGTTGCGACAACGCCCGCCGAGGACGCCGAGGTGCCCGCCGCCGTGCGTATGGCCAAGCTCGGCTACCACTGGGATGACGTCGACGAGGTCGTGCGTCCCATGGCCCAGCAGGGCAAGGCCCCGCTCGCCTCGATGGGCATCGACGCGCCGCTGGCCTGCCTGTCCAAGAAGACGCGCTCGTTCTTTGACTACTTCTATCAGCTGTTCGCTCAGGTCACGAACCCGCCCATCGACGCCCTGCGCGAGCATATGGTCACCTCGACCACGCTCTATCTGGGCAACCACGGCAACCTACTCGAGGATTCCCGCACGGCCTGCCAGCTGGTGCGCTTGGAGCGCCCGTTGCTCAACGAGGAGGAGTTCGACCGCATCTGCGCCATCGACCGCGTGGGCTTTAAGACCCGCCGCTTCCGTGCCGTCTACCGCCGCGATGCCGGCGAGGGCGCGCTGCAGGTTGCGCTCAAGCAGCTTGCAGAGGACGTTGAGGCTGCGGTCCGCGACGGTGTGAACATCGTGGTGTTGAGCGATCGTGCCGCTGCGGGCGAGGTGCCCGTGCCGTCGCTGCTCGCTGTGGGATGCGTACACAACCACCTGATCCGCGCCGGCGTGCGCACCTTTGCCGACATCGTGGTGGAGTGCGGCGACGCCGTGTCCCCGCACGACTTTGCGGCGCTGGTGGGCTACTCCGCAAGCGGCATCTATCCGTACAACGCACATGCGTGCATCCGCGATCTGGCGGCACGCGGCGATTTGGACGTGACGGCCGAGCAGGGCATCGCCAACTACAACAAGGCCGCGACGGCGGGCATCGTCTCCATCATGTCCAAGATGGGTATCTCCACGGTGCAGAGCTACCACTCTGCGCAGATCTTCGAGGCCGTGGGCTTTACGCCGGAGTTCGTCAACGCGTACTTCGCCGGCACGGTGAGCCGTGTGGGCGGTATGGGCGTCGAAGATGTCGAGCGCGAGCAGAATGAGCGCTATGACGCCGCGCTCGCTATCCTTAAGAGCCCGGCTCCCGATCAGCTGCCCACGCTGGGTCTGACCAAGTGGCGCCCGCTCGGCGGCGAGGATCACCTGATCGACCCTCAGACCGTCTACCTGCTGCAGACCGCCTGCCGCGAGGACAGCTACGATACCTTTAAGGAGTACAGCGCCCGCCTGCACCGCACCGGCCGTGCCGTGCGCCTGCGCGACTTGCTTGACTTTGACGACAGCGGTCGCACGCCGGTTTCGCTCGACGAGGTGGAGCCCGCGCTCAATATCGTCCGCCGCTTTAACACCGGCGCCATGTCGTACGGCTCCATCAGCAAAGAGGCGCACGAGTGCATGGCCATCGCCATGAACCGCCTGCATGGCCGTTCCAACTCGGGCGAGGGCGGCGAGGACCCGCGTCGCGAGACCCCGCTGGTCAACGGTGACTCCAAGAACTCCGCGATCAAGCAGGTGGCAAGTGCGCGCTTTGGCGTGACGAGCCGCTATCTTTGCAGCGCCTTTGAGATTCAGATTAAGATGGCCCAGGGCGCCAAGCCCGGCGAGGGTGGCCACCTGCCCGGCAAGAAGGTCTACCCCTGGATCGCCGAGGTCCGTCAGTCCACGCCCGGCATCGGCCTGATCTCGCCTCCGCCGCATCACGACATCTACTCCATCGAGGACCTGGCAGAGCTGATCTTCGATCTTAAGAACGCCAACCCCGGCGCTCGCGTGTCGGTTAAGCTGGTCAGCGAGGCCGGTGTCGGCACCATCGCCACCGGTGTTGCCAAGGGTGCTGCCGACAAGATCTTGATCAGCGGCCACAACGGCGGCTCGGGTGCCGCTGCTCGCGATTCCATTTGGCACGCCGGTCTGCCGCTGGAGCTCGGTCTTGCCGAGGCCCAGCAGACGCTGCTGCAAAACGGCCTGCGCTCGCGCGTGGTGCTCGAGGCCGACGGCAAGCTCATGGACGGCACCGATGTTGCCGTCGCCTGCCTGCTGGGTGCCGAGGAGTTTGGCTTTGCGACCATTCCGCTCATCTCCATGGGCTGCCTCATGCAGCGCGACTGCCAGCAGGATACCTGCCCGGCCGGCATCGCTACGCAAAACTGCCGCCTGCGTCGCGGCTTCCGCGGCAAGCCAGAGCACGTCGAGCACTTTATGCTCTTTGTTGCCGAGCAGCTGCGCGAGGTCATGGCGAGCCTGGGCTTCCGCACCATCGACGAGATGGTCGGCCATCCCGAGTGCTTGCGCCAGATTGAGGTCCCGGGCAACCGCAAGGCTAACCTGCTGGATCTGTCGCCCGTGCTGGCGAGCGCGACCTGTGAGTTTGGTGCCCACATCCCGGGTGCCGACGGCCGTCACTTCCTGCCCCAGATGGCTGCGGACAGCGAGCTCGACAAGACGCTCGACTCCACGTTGTTTGTGCCCTATACGGCCGATGCCCGTGCGCACCTGCGTCCGATTCGCTTCCGCGCCGATATCGCCAACGTCAACCGCTGCGTGGGCACCATCTTGGGCAACGCGGTGACCAAGGCGCATCCCGAGGGCCTGCCCGCCGGCTCCATCACCATCGATTGCGATGGTTCGGCTGGTCAGAGCTTTGGCGCCTTCCTGCCGCGCGGCATTACGCTCAACGTGTGCGGCGACGCCAACGACTACTTTGGCAAGGGCCTTTCGGGCGGCGAGGTGTCGGTGCGCCCCAACCCGCATGCGACCTACAAGTTCGATGAGAACATCATCGTGGGCAACGTTGCGTTCTTTGGCGCCACGAGCGGCCGCGGCTTCATTAACGGCCTGGCAGGCCAGCGCTTTGGCGTACGCAACTCCGGTGCCACCGTGGTGGTCGAGGGCTGCGGCAACCATGGCTGCGAGTACATGACGGGTGGTCTGGCACTCATCCTGGGCGAGGTCGGGCAGAACTTCGCCGCCGGCATGACGGGTGGCGTGGCCTATGTCTTTGACCAGTACGGCACGCTCGATGCCCGTGTGAACCACGAGAGCGTCGAGCTTAAAGCCCCGACGGCCGGCGAGCTGGCGCAGATTCGCGAGCTCATTCAGGAGCACGTGGACGCGACGCAGAGCCCGCGCGGCATTAAGCTGCTCTACAGCTTTGAGACGATGAGCAAGCACTTTGTGAAGGTCATTCCGACCGAGTACGAGCGCGTGCTGGCGATTGTCGCCGCCGCCGAGGCCGTCGGCAAGACGCATGCGCAGGCCGAGGAGCTGGCGTTTGACATTGTGACCGGTCGCGCGAGTGCCGCGGATGTTGCTCGCTTCGATGTTGCGGGCGGTGCTGCGGGTGCTGCGTCCGTGGCTGCCAGCTCTGTTGCTCCGACCAAGAAGGAGGCGTAAGTGCCATGGGCAAGCCCGGTGCTTTTCTTGATATCGATCGCGTGACCCACGAGCTTCGCCCCGTGGAGGAGCGCAGCCATGATTTTGATCCGCTGTACGTGGAGCTCGATGACGATGCGCGTCGCGCCCAGGCGAGCCGCTGCATGATGTGCGGCGTGGCGTTTTGCCAGATGGGCGCGAGCTTTGGCAAGGCGCGTCCGAGCGGCTGCCCGCTGCACAACCTGATTCCCGAGTGGAACGAGCTGGTGTACCGCGGCCGCTGGGACGAGGCTGCCGAGCGTCTGTCGCTCACCTCTCCCATGCCTGAGTTCACGAGTCGCGTGTGCCCGGCGCTGTGCGAGGCCGCGTGCAACCTGGGTTCGGTCGATGGCCAGCCCACGACGATTCACGATAACGAGCGTGCGATCAGTGATCATGAGTGGGCCAACGGCGGTCCGCACCGCTTTGAGCCGGCAGGGGAGGGTGCACCCACGGTTGCCGTGGTGGGCTCCGGTCCCGCTGGTCTGGTGGCAGCATGGGAGCTTGCGCGTCGTGGCGCCCGCGTGACGGTGTTTGAGCGCGACGACCGCCCGGGCGGCCTGCTCATGTACGGCATTCCCAACATGAAGCTCGAGAAGTCTGTGGTCGAGCGTCGCGTGGCGCTCATGCGCGAACTGGGCATTGTGTTTGAGCTGGGTGCTGACGTGAATGATCCTGCGGTGGCTGCCAAGCTCGACGACTTCGATGCCGTTGTGGTGGCTGCCGGCGCCCGTGCTCCGCGTGGGCTTTCGGCTGCGAACATTGATGCCCCGGGCGTAGTGTATGCCGTGGACTACCTGACGGCTTCGACCGTCTCGGTGCTCGATGGCGGCGAGCCCGCGGTGAACGCGCGCGGCCTGGACGTTGTGGTCATTGGCGGTGGCGATACCGGCAACGACTGCGTGGGTACCGCGGTGCGCCAAGGGGCGCACAGCGTGCGCCAGTTTGAGTTCTTGCCGGCTGCGCCCGATAAGCGCGCGGCGAGCAACCCCTGGCCGCAGTGGCCCAACATTAAGAAGACCGACTACGGCCAGCAGGAGGCTATTGCTGCGATGGGCGGCGAGATGCGTGCCTGGGGCGTGGATACGCTCGAGGTGCTGCTGGACAAGAAGGGTGCGGCTGCGGGTCTGCGCGTGGTCGATTTGGACTGGTCGGCGGGAAAGCCCGAGCGCATCGCGGGCTCCGAGCACGAGGTACCGGTGCAGCTGGTGCTCATCGCCTGCGGCTTTACGGGCCCAGAGCACGGTGTGTTCGACGCCGTTGGCGTGCCCGTTGCCACTGCTGGTCGTCCGCTGCCTGTGATGGCCGCCGAGGGCTCGCATCTTGCGGCGCGTGTCGACGGCGTCGCCGCGGATGCCGCGCCGGTGTATGTTGCCGGTGACGCTCGCAACGGCAGCTCGCTCGTGGTGAACGCCATGGCCGATGCCCTGGCCTGCGCAGCCGAAGTCGCTGATGCGCTGGAGCTGTAAAGTAGTCATTTAAGAACGTCCCCAATGACTAGTCATTTTTTTGTCTAGTCGTTGGGGACACTCTTTGCGAGCGATTTGCTCGTTTGCTGACGTACGGGTGTTCATTCGGCGTCTTCTTGAGCTGTGGCGCTCTGCTGTTTCTGTGATGGCCGGGGGCGCTTGGCTCAAAAGGACGGGTTTGCCGTCTATGTTTACCTGCGGGTTTGTTGCGGCGCGCATATTCGGTCAAGTGTCCCGTCAAGTGTTTGGTCAGCAGTTGGTTTGCAGCCGGCGGCCTATTTTGTCCGTGCTGACAGTGGCTGCCCACCCTCCTCGTAAGCTCAAATTGAGGTTCATCAGTTTGAGGAGGATGCCGTGACTGACCACGTTTTAGACCGAGCTCATCTGGCCGAAGCCGTCGGCAACGATATTGCCGACATGGCCCATTTTTGGATGCTGCGGAAGTTTCAGTTTTTGGAGCCGGCGCGCGAGCAGTTTGAGATTATTGTCGACCCGTGGCTCAGCTATCGCACCGAGCCTTCCCAAAACGAAATCATGGCCTACAACATGGCGTTTACCGATTGGCTGCTCTTCGAGCGCCCCTATCGCCATGGCAAGACGCTGCTCGAGCTGTATGTTGATGAGCCGCCGGCATCGCTTTCGCCTGCCTCGCTTAAGCGGCTCGAGCAGGTGCGCGACACACAGTATTTCTCGCGCTTTGGCATTTTGGACAAGGATCCTGCGAACGGCATGGTTGCGCTGAAGGATACGCGCGCCGACCTTCGCTTTGATGTCTACGACCCGCATATCGTGCAAAAGGAGCATTGGAGCGACGGAGCGATTGCGGTGCGCCTCGCCTGCGTCGACGATGTCTGGCTGACGGCGGGACAGCTCTATCTGTATGACATCGCGCGCCTGAGTGACATGGCGGTCGATGGACCGGGTGCGGTGCATCCCGAGGATCTGCAGGACGGCTTTGACACCTCGTGCGTCAGCTTCTTTTTGCGCCTGGTCCGCGACATCATGGGCGCCCAGGGGCGCTACGTGAAGTCCCTCAACATCTACGAACAAGAATGGGAGTAGGGGATGTGACTGGTGCCGCCCTACAGCCCTGACTTTGTCTCAATCTGTAACGTTTGGCGGCTGTTTGGGCCCGTAACTGTTGCAGATTGAGACGGAAGGTTGGCGGCTGCCGAAAGATCTTGTTCTGTAACAACTAGAGGCTTAAAGACTGTCTTCCTGTTACAGATCAAGACATTTGCCAGCGGAGGCAACGGTGACGATGGTCCATTTGTCTGACGTGGTGGTGATGAAAGTGTCTAATACCGTTCTCAAACACAAACATGCGACTCGCAACACGTTGGCGCGGAATAGGATGCTCGCGCGGCTCACGGAGACGGCCAAGCAAGGTGCGCTGCTCGCAACGCATGACAATACCGAGCTCATGTGGCTGCGACGCCATGTTGGAACCGACGATATCGCGGAGCCCGAGCCGTACCTGTTCTGTTTTCAGCATGATTGGGATGCATTGACACCGACGGAGCGAGCGCTGCGGACCATCAAAGGGCTTGCGGAGTTTCATCCCGATTGGGCATTTTGGGGCTATGACGCGGCGCTTTTGTGGGGTCTGGAGGTGCCGAATGATCTGCTTGGGCCACGATATCTTGTTAAGACAGGTTGCTCGGTGCCGCTGAGTGCAGGATGCCGGCTGTTGCGCCCGCAGGCGGCGGGTGCACTTGAACAAGTCGACGGCGTGCAGGTGACGTCGTTTTGGCGCACGGTGGAGGATTGCTTGCTACGTGCGCCGTTCTCCTACGGGTTGGCGATTGCCGATTCTGCGCTGCGGGCGAAAGGCGTATCGCGCGATGGCCTGTGCGAGCGCCTCCGCTCCGATTGCGAGGGCAGACGAGGGTATCGCAGAGCGCAGGTGATCGCGTCGTATGCGGACGGGCTGTCCGAAAACGGCGGCGAGTCTCGGTTCCGAGCGTTCTTTATTGCGTACGGCTTTCCAGTTCCGGAGCTGCAGGTGGAGTTTCGCGACCCGCTCGATCCGAGCCAGGTGTTTCGCGTCGACTATTTTTGGCGGCTCGTGGACGGGACGTGTGTCATCGGCGAGCTCGACGGAAAGGGGAAGTACACCTTGCAGAACGGCGAAGGTCGGGAGCCGGTCGACCCATTCGTGGCAGAACGTCAGCGAGAGTCCCATCTGACGATGCTCGGACATAAAGTACTGAGGTTTACGTTTGATGAGCTCAAGAATCCGGGGAAGCTGGCTGAAAAGATGAGACTGGCGGGCATTCCGCAGCGGGTCAATCTGGCGGAGGAATGGAGACGGCAGTGGTATGGGCGCTGAGAGGTTTTGTCTCGATCTGTAACGTTTAGAAGTTGTTTGAGTTCGTAATTGTTACAGATCGAGACAAACCGGTGAAACGTCGACCGAATGTCTCGATCTGTAACATCAAGGGGCCCAATAACCCTGTACCTGTTACAGATCGAGACATTCCCCTGATGTTGCTGGGGTGGGGCTGCAACGTATTCCGTCCCCCACATCCCCTCTTCCCTCCGTTAACCGATATGCTCGACTTTAGGTCGCTGTATTAGGTGATAATGGACAAATGTTCAAGTTAATTGTGAGGGAGGAGCTCGATATGGCGTCTGCCGATCGTTCCACGTTGTTTATCAATGCGACCGTCCTGGATGGTTCGGAACATATGGAGCTGCAGCCCGATATGGCCGTGGCCGTTGAGCGCGGTGTCATCTCGTGGATGGGGCCGAGTGCTGTGGCGCAGGCGCCTGCAGGCGCCGAGGTCATCGACCTGGCAGGGGCGTATCTCATGCCAGGCCTCATCAATATGCATGTACATCTGTGCGGTTCGGGCAAGCCGGTGTCGGCGGGCGATGCGGGCGCGCTGATGAAGAAGCTCGATAATCCCGTGGGGCGCGCTATCGTGCGACACATTCTTAAGGGCAGCGCTCAGCAGCAGCTGGCAAGTGGCGTGACCACGGTGCGCGGCGCGGGCGACCCGCTGTTTGCCGATCTGGCCGTGCGCGATGCTATCGATGCCGGTAAGTATCAAGGTCCTCGCCTGGTGGCGCCGGGAACGGGCGTCACGGTGCCGGGCGGCCATGGTGCGGGCTTGTTCGCCCAGGTGGCCAACAGTTCCGCCGAGGCAGCCGAACAGGTGCGCGACCTGTATGCGCGCGGTGCCGACGTCATTAAACTGTTCGTAACGGGCGGCGTGTTCGATGCGACTGAGGTGGGCGAGCCGGGTGTGCTGCGTATGCCGGTGGAGGTTGCCGCAGCGGCGTGCAAGGCAGCACACGATATGGGCCTTCCGGTTATGGCCCATGTCGAGAGCACCGAGGGCGTGAAGGCCGCGCTTGAGGCCGGCGTTGACACGATTGAGCACGGCGCTCCGTTGACGCCCGAGATCCTGGAGCTGTACCGCGGCGCCGCGGGCACACAGCTTGAGGGCCGTGCGCCCAGCGTTACCTGCACGATCAGCCCGGCACTGCCGTTTGTATTGCTCGACCCGAAAAAGACCCATTCGACCGATACGCAAAAGAAGAACGGCGATATCGTGTGCTCGGGCATTATCGAGAGCGCTCGTGCTGCATTGGAAGCTGGCGTTAAGGTGGGCCTGGGCACAGATTCGAGCTGTCCGTTCGTGACGCAGTACGACATGTGGCGTGAGGTGGCCTATTTTGCCAAGTATGTCGGCGTGAGCAACGCCTTCGCGCTGCATACGGCTACGCAGATCAATGCCGAGCTGCTGGGGCTGGGCGACGAGACCGGCACGATCGAGTGCGGTAAGGCTGCCGATATCCTGGTGACGCGCGAGAACCCGCTCGATGACCTGTGCGCACTGCGTGAGCCGACGCATGTGATGTGTCGCGGCAATCTGGTGCGCAAGCTCAAGGTGAAGCGTATTCCCGAGGTTGATAACGAGCTCGACACGATTATGGCCATGCCGGCTGAGGCGCTGGCTGAGGAGCTCGCCCGCGACGGCGTGGCATAGGTGTGACAAAGGGGCAATCCCTTTGTCATAATCAAAAAAGCCGAGGTCTCAGCGCGAGGCCTCGGCTTTTATTTTGTCCCATGGTATGGCGGCTATGAGCGCGTTTCCATCTTGGCGTGGCACTTGGGGCAGGTGACGCGGATCTTGCCTTTGCCCTTGGGGACGGAGAGCATTTGGCCACAGTTGGGGCACTTGAGGTATGCCGTGGTCTTGCGGCCCTTCCACATCTTCTTAGCCGTGCGTTTGGCACGCTCAAAGCCCTCCTTGCTGGTGCCGGCCGCGCGTGAGGTGCTGGCCGCTGCAGCGCCGCCGCCCAAACTGGCGACGAACTTGCCCAAGCCGGGGACATTGGCGGTCGCAGCGACAAAGGCCTTGTTCTCCTTGCGACGTGCATCGGTATTTTTGGACAGGCCGCGCAGCACACCAATTACGATGACGGCGATGGCGATCCAGCTGAGCCACTGGATGCGGGCCATCGATCCGATCATCGCGATGACGATGCCGGCAAAACCCATCACGATGGTGAGCTCGTCAGCACCATTGCGACCCTTCATAAAGTCATTCATGCAAATTGCCTTTCGTTCGATATACTGCACGCCTTTATACCCGATTTAGAGCAAGGGGGACAGGTTAATCTGCACCAAGGTGGTGCAAACATACCTGTCCCCGGAACACCAAGACGGTGCAAAGAAGTCTGTCCCCAATGCCCCAATTACTTGGAGAGCTTGTCGACGACGCGCTCTATCTCGGCGAGCTTGGCGGCCTTGAGTTCCTCGTCGCCCGATTCGATGGCCGAGGCGACGCAGCCCTCGATGTGAGCCTTGAGCACATCGGCGTTGATGCGGGCGATGAGCGCCTGCGTGGCCATGAGCTGCGTGGAAATATCGACGCAATAACGGTCCTCATCGACCATCCGCAAGATGCCGTCGATCTGGCCGCGCGCCGTCTTGAGCATGCGGGTCACCGATTTATGGTCTGCCATCATGGCGGGTCCTCGTTTCTGGTCGATCTTCCGGATGCCCCCGTCAGTTGCGGTGAAATACGGACTGTTTAAAGGCCTAGGGCGGCTCAACAGTCCGTATTTCACCGCAACTTCTGAGGATTGAGTAGGCAGCGTCTGCTACGCGGCGGTTACGGACAGGGCGTGGAACTTCTCTCCGGCGCCCTCGACAGCGGCGGCGAGCTGCTCGGCGGTCACGGTGTCGGCGCACTCCACCTGGACGGTCTGGGTCTCGTGATCGGCGTCGGCGTCGGTCACGCCGGCCACGTTGAGCAACGCCGTCTCGACGGTGGCGTCGCAGTGGCCGCACATGAGACCGGAAGTCTTGATCGTGTAACGCATGGGTATTCCTCTCTGTTGTGTCGGCTTTCCCAAGCACCCGACCTTGACCTTCAAGCCGTCGCTCGCGTACTAAAGTACGCGTCGCTTCTCTTTCAGGTCAATCTCGGGCACCTGGAAAATCCGTTCTAAATGGACGTAATGGTGAGCCTATTTTGCCACTTTAGGCTTAAAGGATTTTAGGCGCAGCGCATTGCTTACGACGCACACGCTCGACAGGCTCATGGCCGCGGCGCCAAACATCGGCGAGAGTTGCCAGCCGGTGAGGGGGAAGAACACGCCCGCGGCGAGCGGAATGCCGATGCCGTTGTAGAACAGCGCCCAGAACAGGTCCTGCTTGATGTTGCGAATCGTGGCGCGCGACAGCTCGATGGCGCGTGCGACGTCCATGAGGTCGCTGCGCATGAGTACCACATCTGCTCCTTCCTTGGCGATGTCGGCGCCGGTGCCGATAGCAAGGCCCACGTCGGCGCGCGCCAAGGCGGGGGAGTCGTTGATGCCGTCGCCCACCATGGCGACCTTGCCGCCCGCGTCCTGCAGTTCGCGCACGTGGCGCTCCTTGTCGGCGGGCAGGACGTCGGCGATGACCTGCTTGCTGCTCAGCCCCACGCGGCGGGCGATTGCCTCGGCCGTCACGTGGTTATCGCCGGTGAGCATGCGCACGTCGACGCCGAGCTTGCGGAGCGCGGCGATGGCCTCGGCGCTCGTCTCCTTGACCTCGTCAGCCACGGCGATGGTACCGACAAGCTCGCCGTTCTTGGCAAAGAACAGCGGTGTTTTGCCCTCGGCGGCGAACTGTTCGGCAAGGCCGGCGGGCACCTTCGCGCCTAGCTCGTCCATCAGACGCATGTTGCCGGCTGCGATGGCGTTTTGCCCCTCGCGCGCCGTAACGCCACGACCGGGCACGGCGGCAAAGTCCTCGACCATGCGCGCGACGATTCCGCGCGACTCGCACTCGGCCATAATTGCCTCGGCCAGCGGGTGCTCGCTCGAACGCTCCAACGCCGCGGCCAGCTTGAGCAGCGCCTTTTCGCTCATGGCGGGCGAGCCGTCGGCGCGCGTGGCTACCACGATATCGGTCACGGCAGGCTTGCCGCGGGTGACCGTACCCGTCTTATCGAGCACCACGGTGCCCACGCTGCGCAGGTTCTCCAGCGCCTCGGCACTCTTAAACAGAATGCCCATCTCGGCGCCCTTGCCGGTGCCGACCATAATGGCGACGGGCGTGGCCAGACCCAGTGCGCACGGACAGCTGATTACCAGCACAGCGACGGCGGAGGTGAACGCTTCATTCACGCTACCGGTCAGTGCCATCCACGCCACGAAGGTCATGGCCGAGATCACGAATACCACGGGAACAAACACACCGGCGACCTTGTCGGCCATGCGGGCGATGGGCGCCTTGGTGGCGTTGGCGTCCTCGACGAGCTGGATGATCTTGGCAAGCGACGTGTCGGCGCCCACGCGTGTGGCGCGGAAGGTAAACGAACCGGTGCGGTTGACGGTGGCGGCGTTGACGGTGTCGCCGGCGGTCTTTTCCACGGGGATGGACTCGCCGGTGAGCGCACTCTCGTCCACGGCCGAGCTGCCCTCGAGCACCACGCCATCGACGGGGACGGACTCGCCGGGGCGCACGCGCAGGACCTGGCCGGGAAGGATGGCGTCGACGTCCACAGTGGTCTCGGTGCCGTCCTCTGCCACGACAGTCGCGGTCTTGGGTGCCAGGTCGATCAGCGCCTCGATGGCGCCGCCGGTTTTGGACTTGCTGCGCGTCTCAAGGTATTTGCCCACGGTGACGAGCGACAGGATCGTGCCTGCGCTCTCAAAATACAGATTGTCCATGCCCGTCATCATGGCCTCGTTGACCTGACCCGCGGCTAACTGGTCGGCCATGATGAACATGGCGTAGAGCGACCAGGCGATGGAGGCGGTGGCGCCCACGGCGATGAGGGCGTCCATGGTGGGCGCGCCGTGTGCGAGTGATTTAAACCCATTGATAAAGTACGCGTCGTTGACATAGACGATGGGGATGAGCAGGACGAGCTCGGTGAGGGCGAGCGTCATGCTGTGGGTATGGTCGGTGAAAATGCCGGGCAGCGGCCAGCCGAGCATGTGCCCCATGCCTATGTAGAACAGTGGGATAAGGAATGCGATCGAGACGATGAGACGAGTGCGCATGGCAGAGGCGGCGGTCTCCAGCTTTTTGGTCGGCGACTCCATGTGGGCGGCGCCGGACCTGGCTTGTGCGCCTTCGCTTGAGCCGGCGGCACCGGTGCCCGCATCGACAGGTGAGGCCGAGTAGCCCGCGCGGTCGACGGCGGTGCAGATATCGTCGGGGGAGACCTGCGCGGGGTCATAGTCGACCATCATGGAACCGGCGAGCAGGTTGACCGCGACGCTTTGGACGCCGTCGAGTTTGCTCACGGCACGGTCCACGTGCGCCTGGCAGGCGGCGCATGTCATGCCGCCCACGTCGAACTTATCTTGAGTCATGGCTTCTCCTTTCTGTGGTCGGTGCTGGAATTGTTAACCTGCCGATACTATACACCCATACCCCCTGGGGGTGTCTAGTAATAGTTGGATTGTATGACTTTTCATTACAGATGAGGGCTGCTGCTCAATCGGTGGCCGCCTCTGCCAAACATCTCAATCTGTAACGTCTGGACCGGTTTTTGAACCATAGTTGTTACAGATTTAGACAAACATTTCAGCCGAAAACTAACGTCTCGATCTGTAACATCTAGCAGGGAAATATGACCTCTAACTGTTACAGATCAAGACATAGAAATCGGCCGAAAACTAACGTCTCGATCTGTAACACCTGGGGACCGTTTTGCCTGCTAGATGTTACAGATCAAGACAAGCTATTCGAGGGTAACCCGAACGTCTCGATCTGTAACAGTAAGACCGATGTTTGGGTCCTAGTTGTTACAGATCGAGACAATCTCGGAGCAGATGCCCAGGGCATACAACGTAAAACGCCGGGACGCCCGAGTGATGGGCGCCCCGGCGCATACTGGGCAGGGTTTGCGAAGCGGTGGGAGGGAGGAGAGGCCGTCCTCCCGAAATCCTTACTCCTGACGACGCTTCTTGTCAGTCAGAAAGACGCCGGCGGCTACGAGCACGACACCTCCGATGATAAACGTCTCACCGGCGAGCGCGGCATTGTCGCCTGTGGTGGGAAGTGCCGAGTTGGCGGCCGTCTTGGCGTTGCCGGCAGACGGCTTTCCAGTAACCGGCTTAGCGGCAGCCTGCGTGACCTTGGCCTGCTCGGCCTTCGCGGCCTCTTGCTCCTGGTGGGCGATCTCGTCCTTCAGGGCTTGCTCGGCGGCTACGCGTTTTGCCTTCGCCTCGTTGTAGCCGTTGAGAGCCGCGGTGTAGGCGGGCGTCGCAGCATCAAGGTCTGCCTGAGCGGCATCAAGTGCGGCCTTTGCGTTATGTTCTGCCTGCTTGGCGGCGACGCACTTGGCAAAGAGGGCATTGAGCGTATCGTTCGCGTTTGCGTCAGAGCCAGTAGCAATGCCGTTTTCGACGTTGATGGACTTGAGCTTTCCGAGAGTAGCAGCAGCGGCGTCCGATGCGGCCTGAGAATTCTCGACCGCCTGCTCGGCGTTCGCGATGGCGACGTTTGCCGCACCAAGGGCGACTTCGGCCTCGGTTGCCGCTGCGTCGGCGTCTTTCTTGGCCGCCTCGGCGGTGGCAAGATTATCGGCTGCGTTACTCAGGGCGTCGGCACGGGCCTTCTTTGAGGCAAAGTCGTTTTTCGCCGTGGTCAGATTGCTCGCGGCGTGCTCCGCGTTCGCCGCCTTGACCTCAGCGTTGTCCTTCGCGGTGTCGAGGGCCTGCTTCTTGGCGGTCTCGTCGAGCTTCGCCTTTTTGAGAGCGCTCCGGGCAGACGTCTGGGCTGCCGTGGCTTCATCAAGCGCCTGATGGGCCTCGTCGGCTTTCTCCTGAGCCGCAGCAACATCGGCTGAATACTTGGCAAGTTCCTTCTTTGCATCTTGCAGAGCCTGCTGCTTTACGAGAGTCTCTGCCTTGGCGTCATCAACCTTCTTCTGACTCTGAGCGGCCTGCTCTTTCGATGCCTTAAGCTCGGCGCGCTTCTGGTTGACGACCTGTTCTGCGGTCGCCACGTTGCTTTGGGCGGCTTTGACCCGGCCTTCGGCTTCGGCAACTTTTCCGTTTGCCTTGGCGAGATTCTGCTTTGCTAGGGCAACAGCGGCGGCGGCACTTGCTACGCTGTCGTTCTTGGCGGCAAGGTCGCTATTCGCGGCAACAATGCCTTCCTGCTTTTGAGCGACGAGGGTTTCAGCTGCCTTTACGGCATCGGCTTTCGATGCCGCTGTGCTGCGCTTTTGCTCAAGGTCCGTCTTTGCGGCGGCGAGCTTTTCGCTGGCTTTGGAGAGGCTCAGCTGATACTGATCAAAGAGATTCTCGAGTTCATCGATCGAGTATTCTTTCTCGTACGAACCGTAATTGTCGCCGATCTCCAAGACGAACACATACGGCCAAAGGGTTCCGCGCGAGTTGATGCCGTATCCCATGGTTTTGGCGTTAGGTTGTACGATATTCAAATAATGGCCGATGGTGCCAAAGTCTGCCCCGTGCTTTTCGAATTCGGTTTTGTGGCTCCAGAAAGTATCCCAAGCATCTTTGGGGGCAACGTTGCCAAGGCCGGCTTTCGCTGCAGCCTCGTCAAATATCTCCTTTTCAGCATCGACCCATTGGTGCGCGATGTTTTCTTTAGTACTGAAGTTCCAAGCGGCATTTTCACAATTGGCGTAATCTGAGTGACCTAGCGTTTTGTCAGAGAAATTGGAGTCGGATTGAGCGATTGCCATTTGCTCGGCCGTCACCCTAAGCTCACTCAATCCAACGCTTGCACGGTATTCGTTAATCTCGCGCAGCTTGTTAAACGATAGCTTGGCGTTGTCGAGTGACGTGCCGTCTTTTTTATCGCCAATGGTCGTCGGGTTTTTATCGCTCTGCCTATAGATGATGTTTGCAGCGTCGTTGGCACCGATGAACTGGTAGAAGCCGATGACGCTCTGCGCCTCCGCTGTCGTTGCCTTATCGGTTGCTGCCTTGCACGTATCGTATGCTTTCTGTGCATCGACAACGGCTTGATCGGCGGCCGCCTGGTTTGCCTTGGCAGTTTCGAGCGCCTTGTCTGCCTGCTCCTTCTCGGCTTTTGCCTGGTCGACTTGTTTCTGAGCGGCCTTTGCCTTCTCCAGTTCGGCAGCATGTGCCTGCTTTGCCGAGGTCAACTCCGATTGCGCCGCATCGGCTTTCGTCTGGGCTGCCGTTACATCATTTTCGGCTGCTGCGACTGTCTGCTTCTTGGCTTCGAGCTCGCTTTCGGCGCCGGTGAGGGCGTCCTGCTTGGATTCAACGTCGCTATTTGCCTGGGAAAGGCCTGCTTCGGCAGTCGCCTGCTGCTTTTTCGCCTGGTCGAGTGCGCTTTGGGCGGCATCGACCTTTGCCTGGGCGGCGTCATACTCCGGGCCCTCGGCGCCTGCCTTTGCGGCCGCCAAATCGGCTTGTGCGCTGTCGTATGCCGCCTGTGCCGCGACTACCTTACCATCCGCGGCGTTCTTTTCCTGCTGGGCGGAAGCCAGCGTGCCTGCCGCTTCGTCGTAAGCGCTCTGCGCGGCGCTCTGAGCCTGCTGGGCATCGGCGAGCGCGGAATCGGCAGTGGCCTTCGCAGCCTTTGCTTGGTTCAGAGCGGCCTGCGCATCTGCGGCAGCCTGCTCGGCGACCTTGATTTCCTCCGGCGTTGCGTTGGCGGCTGCCTTCTGGGCTGCCTCGAGCTTGGCCTGCGCATCAGCTGCCGCTTGCTTTGCGGCATCAAGGACCTTCGACTTGTCCTCGGCGTCGGTCTTGGCTGTATCGAGCTTTCCCTGGGCATCCTTCAGCGTGGCACTGGCGCTGTCGGCCGCCTTGACGCTTTCATCGAGCTGGCGAGCATATTCGGCGCGCGCGGCGGCCTCTGCCTGCGAATTATCGGAGACGGAGGCGTCATAGGTGCTTTGTGCGTTGTCGCGGGCCGCCTGCTTTTCGGTATAGGGAGCAGCCACCGTGTCGTAGTCGGATTTGGCGTCTGCCTCGGCAGCCTTTGCGGCGTCGATAGCAGCCTGCAAGTCGGCAATCTTCTGGGCGTCTGCCTTTACTGCGGAGCCTGCCGCCTCGCCGGCGTGGACAGCAAGCGGGGACATGATCGCGTCCTGTGCCGTGGTATCACTCACATCGTTGGCAAATGCCGAGAACGGCGCGAGCAGCGACGAGCCGGTCATAGCGATGGTGGTTGCCGCGGTGACGGCGAGTCGTGTTGCCTTGTGGCCCGAGAATGTGGGGCGAGGCTCGTCGCCGCTTGAGACTTCCAAGTGTTTAGGTGCGTACTTTGCCATTTCTTCTCCCAATCGTTGAAGGGGTACCTATGACAATTCGTACGTTACGACTGCCGAAAGGGTTTCTGTTGCGCAACATTGGCAAGGAAATATCGACACACTTGAGTCATATATTATGAGGCGAAGTTCTCGGCAAGCTAATGTCTCGATCCGTAACATCTAGCACCAAATATGACCTCTAACTGTTACAGATTGAGACAGACCGTCCGCGGTCAACTCAAATGTCTTGATCTGTAACATCTAGAGAGGTTTTTAACCCCTTACTGTTACAGATTGAGATGTTGTCTCGCGGGGCTGGGGTTTTGTCTCGATCTGTAACATCTAGACCGGTTTTTGGGTTCTAACTGTTACAGATCGAGACAATTGCCGGGGAGGGGCCCCGCCACGGCAAGACGCCCACTCCCTAGATGCAGAATCCGGGGATCACGCAGGTCCGCTTGTTGGGCTTGCTTGCAGACGTTGCGTACGTAAAGACGTCGCCGTCGCGTCCCACGCGGTTCATATAGAGCGTGCCTTCGCTCTCTGATGTGTCGGGACTCGCCGTTCGTTCCCACCAACAGGCGTCCCTGCCCTTCCACTGGCGAACCAACATCTCGTTCGTGGTATACGGACTCACCTTAAGCTCGCGGAAGAGTTGGTACTCCTTGCCCTCGCCGTTATAGATGTCGGCCAGGTAGTGAAAGCCCTCGGCAAATGACTCGGGCGGCTGCACTCCGCACAGCTCGACCATGGCGGGCAGCCAAAGGGTTGCGGGCAGCTCGCTCAGACACGATGCGCTTCTGGCGGCTCCAACGTTATTCGAGACCTTTTTGACAGATTTAATGAGTGCGCGCAGCTCGTTGGGCAGCAGCTTAAGGCCGTCGTTGTCGAGCCATTCCCGCAGTTCGCAATCTGCCCAGCCGGTGCTCAACGGTTGGGCCGCGGCATCGCGCTCGGCAATGCCGGCATCGAACATAAACGTCAGTCCGGCCTTGCCCGTCCCGTCCAGAAGCTCGTCGTGACGGATGCCCACAAGCTGCGCGCCGATGTGCAGCCCGTTGGTGAGCCTCACGCGCTTGGTACACGGATAGGGGATATGCCCGTTGTCGTCGAGCAGATGATAGCGCTTGGCAATCTCGCGTGCCTCGCTACGGGTCTCGGCGGCCTTAATCTTGAGCGAAATCTCCTGCAGCTGATCCCAGGTGTAGTCGTCAAGTGAACCGCGGATGCCGTCCAGGTAGTCGGGGATACCAAAGCCATGGGTTGCCGCCCCGATAACGCCGAGCCCCGCAACGGCCGCGACAACGCCACCGATAATAAAGCGGCGGCGGGTCATGGCATCGTGCCGGGCTTGCTCCAAGATCTCTCGTGCGCGCTCGCCGGCGACGTCGACCTTAAGGTGCGTGCCAGAATCGATATCAATCGCGGCTTCGTCTCCTGCGCCTTCGCGGCCCTCGGATTCGGCATCGGTGAGGTATGCCGAGAGCACCTCGAGCATCTGCTGCTCGGTGGGACGATCGCACTGCTCGACTGAGATGCCTTTCATGATGATCTGGACGAGCGCTTCGTCGTCATTGCATCGCGGCTCGAGCGGTGCCGGCTTGGTCTTGGTCTTTATGAGGTAGAACGAGCCGGTTGCCGCGGCACCCGTCGACTCAACATCGAACGGTTTGCGGCCGCTGTAGAGCTGGTACAGAATGCTCGAAAGCGCATAGACGTCGATTGCGGGCGAGCGGCGAAGGGCCGTGATGCCTTCGATATCCTGCGTGAGCATCTCGGGTGCGGCGTATGCGGGCGTGGCAAAGCGCCAGATGTCGGCGCGCCGGGTGATCGTGTCATCGTCGAGGGCCATGGTCGCGGAGCCCATGTCGATGAGGCAGGGGTCAAAGGAGCAATCGGCGATCTGCTGCTCAAGCGTTCGACTGGTGGTACGGAACATGATATTGGCGGGCGACAGGTCGCGATGGACGACCGGATTCACGAGCCCCTGGGTCATCAGGAGTGCGCGAAGCACGGCGTTTCCAACGGCGGCCACCATCTGGGTGGTTAGCCCACCCGAGGCATGGTGCGGAAGCAGGGGCAGCGCCTGCTTGAGCGAGGTGCCCTCGACCCACTCCATGAGGATGAGCGGGTCGTCCTCGCACGATCCATAGCCATAGACGCGCGGAAATCCGCGCAGGTGCGAGACAGTGCACAGATGACGGTACTCCTCGAACAGCGCAGCGGTATTGGCCAGGTGCGCAGCCGCTTGCTCGGCGGAGCGATCGGGGGCTTGGTCGGAAAGGATGGCGTTGTCCTTGAGCAGCTTGACGGCAAAGACCTCGCCGCTCGTGTTGGTCGCGCGCAGCACGTGTCCGATATTGCCGCCGTCGCGGTATGTCGTCTGAAGAATAAGCGTCATAAACCGTCGCTTGGCGTCGTCCTCGGCGCTGGGGTCGACCGCCACGGCGGTGTCGAACGTGTCGAGACGGATGAGTTTGTCGCCAGGGGCGGTGTTGGTGGTATCCAAGACGTTCCTTCATTTGGTGGGGCCGCGTGCTCACGCCGAGAACGCGATTATCGATTAAAGCCCATGATAGACGTGTTCGCCGATAAGCTGGCTCGTATTGCTATTTATAGTGCAGCGTGCAACGTAAATGATATAAGACGAGTGACACCTGTTTCCCACGTCTCTACGCGCTAGTCCACAATAACGAGAAACGTTGTATAGAGACCCAAATGAAGTCTGTCGCTGTTGGCGATTTCCACGGGGGGATAGACTTTGCCGGGCTCTCGTTGGTCGCGGGGCGGCTCGATTACGATATCGCCGTCGCCTGCACCCGATTCGAGCACCGTGCCGTTGGTCGATCCAAGGCCCTGGGCGTACCAGTGATCACCCTCAAGCCAAATGCGAAGATGCTCGCGCGATGCATCGGCGCCCACATCGGTGATGCTGGGCGAGGTTTTGGGCAAAGAACCAATCACGGTGCCGCGCGGATCGCGTGTGAGGGGATGGATTTGCATGTCGACGCAGTTGTCGGCATGCGTCCTGAGCAGACCGAGGTTGGGGGCGACGGCGCGCGGCTGCTCCAGGCTGCTCATAAAGCCACGTCCGACGGTAGTTTCGGTGGTGCCAAAGTGCCCGCCCGTCTTGCTGTCGCAAAAGCGCTCGACGGTGGCCACGCCTTGAACGGGATCGGCAAGTGCTCCCGTTGCCACAAAGAGCATCAGGAAGAGCGTGCTCTTTTCGCGGAGGCTGTGGTCATCGGAGCTGTTGATACGCCCCAAGGCGTTGGCGTAGAGGCGGTCGTCGAGGTCATAATCGGCGAGAATCGACATCATGCCTTGGGCCGCCGGGCCACTGTAATGCTCGGATATTTCCTGATAGGCGCGATCGCCTCCGCCGAGCTTGTTGCTAATGGCGGCGGCAAGGTTAAGCGTGGAGACGGTAAGGTCATTGTAGATGCCTGGTGCACACTGATCGGGCTCGCGGTGGACGATGTAGCGAGTGAGGTACGAGCGGTTGGTAGAGCATTTGTCGAGCAGGGTGCTGCCTGCATACGAATTGCCGTTGATGAGCATTCGCGCAATCTCGAGATGCTTGAGACCGCCGAACGATCGGATGTCGTTGTAGAGGACCGAGCACGGTGTTTCCGCCGCCATGGCTGCCTCCCCAGATAACTTTAATGACGTACTGCAAACATGTTAGGAAATGGCTACGCTCAAAGCGTACCGACTCGAAAAATGTTGCGCAACGCTTTGCATAACTATCGAGACATTATAGGGCATATACGCCAAGTTGCAGGATGGCTGCAAGCGACACATTTTGAGAGGTTGTGCCCTATGGAATGCCCTTATTGCGGTGCATTATTGCCCGATGACGCTAGTTTTTGCTCTGAGTGTGGATCGCCTCTTGCCGCGCCCTCATCGACTGCGCCCGCTCCCGAAGATCCCTATACTACGCCCCAGACCGTGTCACAGAGCCCTGCCTTTTCTTGGCGCGACGGCGAGGCCGCTACGGCGGCAACGGTGGAGTTGCCTAAGGCGGATGTTGCCTCGAAAGCAGACGAGCAGCCGGTGACGGCACCCGGCGCGTCTGAGCCCGCTGCGCTCGAATCCGATTCGGACGCCACGCGTGTAGTCGATCCCTTGTCAGACTTTGGCACTACGATCGAGGATGTGGAAACTGAGCCTGCCTGCCATGCCGATTTTGGTTCTACGCCGCTCAGTGAGGAAGAGCAGCTCGAGCAGGACCGCGAGAGCCTCAAGACGGCCAAGGCCGAGTACAAGCTAGCACGCAAGCGCCTGGGCAAGTCGTATGCGCCCGCCATCGCCGCCGGCGTTATTGTCGTTGCCGCCTTGTGCGCGGGAACCGGCTGGGCGGGCTACTCATATGGTTTGGCCCATCCGCAAAATACGGAGCAGATTCAAAAGCTCAAGAAGCAGCTTGAATCTTCCAAGGACGAACTCATAAAAACGCAAGACGAGCTCGATCAGACAAAGTCCGACCTTAAGGATGCTAAGGCGGAGCTCAAGACCGCAAGCAAGAACGGCGAGGACGCCAGCTCCAATGCCGAGGGCTCTTCCACGACGGGCAATGCGACCTCGTCGATCACCACGACCTCTGGTAGCACGGCGAAGCTCAACATCGATAAGCCCACGAGCTTTGCCAACACCACGTGGCGCGGGGCATTTAAGGAGACGGGCAACTCTTGGGGCCATACTTGCTACGGCGCGAGCAAAAACGACCTTGTGATTGTGTTTAAGAGCATCAGCGATTCCGGCGAAGCGGTTGCAGACATCTCGGCCACGCTGCATGCCCACGATACCTACAACGCCGAAAAAACCGTCGCCCAATCCGATGGTGACGACTATCGCACCTACACGGACGTCACCGGTACGTTTGTCAGAAACAAGGGTTTTGAATTCTCGCTTCCCGTCGAGGAGGAGGACTGCGACCTTACGGTTACGGGTGTACCTAAAAAGAAAAATGGCAAGTACTACCTGAATACCACAGTCGAATCGGGAGACGGCGCCGTTACCATGGGAACGCGCATCACGGATTCCTTTGAGCTTTTGATTTCCTAGTACCTCGTATTGTCAGCGTGCGATGCATGGGGACGGTGGCGGGCGCGGCTTTATTGAGAGTTGCGCCCGCCACCGCTTTTTGCAAATGGGCCTATTTGCTGACTTGGGTTTTACTGCCGGCTAAAGCATGCCGGCAGATGCGAGGGCGAGAATAACCACGATTGCTATCAGGGCAGCAATCACCATCGTGAATGCCATCGTGCGTTGACGTTTGACGGCGAGGCGCGCGCGACGCATGGACTCGGCGCTGCGGACGGTCTCGGTGGATGGGGTTGGCCGAGACGCGGGCTGCGCCTGTGCAGCCGTGCGGGTGGGGACGGTGGCGTCCGTCCGCACGGTAGCGCTGCCGCGATCCGCTACGGGCCGGCGCTTTCGCGGGGCACCCGTACGGGCGAAAGGCTCAAGGCGCGCCGCGAGTTCGTTTGCCGAAGGGCGTGCGTCTTGCGAGACTGCCAAACAAGCCATAATCGCGTTGGCCAAGCCCTCCTCGCGGGGAGTTGCGGGTGCAAGGGGTTGCGGCTGCACGGTGCGCTTGAGGAGCGCGTGATCTCCAGAGCGCTTGAGCTCTGCCTCAAAGGGGGCATGTCCGCAATAAAGCTCGTAGAGGATGCTTCCCAGCGCATAGATGTCGACGGCGGGGTTGTCGCGCGCACCGGGGTCGGCCTTAAACCGCTCCAGCATTTCGGGTGCCGCGTATGCCGGCGTGGCGCCGCGAAAAGCGTTGACGTCGACGGTAAAGGAAAAGTCCGGTTTAACGAGCTTGGCACTGCCCATATCGATCAGGCAGATGTCAAAATAGCCGCTCGACACCTGCTCCTCGAGCGGGATGCGATCGTGACGCAGCATGATGTTGCGCATGGAGAGGTCGCGGTGAACAAAGGGCGTGTCGAGTGATTGCGTGGACAAGATGATCTTGAGTACGCTCCAGCCCAGCGCAGCGACGATATCGCCGGGGCAGGTTTCAGCGCCATCACATAGAGCGGACCGTGCATCAAGAAGCGAGACGCCGTCAACCCATTCCATGAGCAGCGCCGGGGTTCCGTCTGCCGTGTAGCCAAAACCGTAGACATCGGGGAAACCCCTTAGGTTGGATACGACGGAGAGCGTACGGTACTCCTCTTCCAAAGTTTCTCGGTTGAGCTGTTCTTGCTCGGGTTGGGCATCGGGGCGCGGCATCTTAAGCGCGAGCTCAAAAGCGCGATCGCCGCTCTGGACGCGGCGGACATAGGCGTTGCCGCCAAAGCCGCCCTTTTGCGGCGGAACGAGAAGCGTGCAGAAGCGACGCCGTGCCGCAGCCTGCTCACGCTCGGAGAGCAGTGCTGGCGTATGAAACTTGACGAGTCG
This sequence comes from uncultured Collinsella sp., assembly GCA_902491895.1. GTDB lineage: Bacteria > Actinomycetota > Coriobacteriia > Coriobacteriales > Coriobacteriaceae > Collinsella. The sequence goes on from CABUJH010000003.1 coordinate 36,803, forward strand.
AACTTCTTCATAGGATCCGGTCATGGCGCGCTTTCATCCTTTCTTCCATTAGCAGGATATGCGCTTGCCGTCGCCTTCTGTTGCGCAACATCGACAAATCTGCCGCTCGCCAATGTTGCGCAACAGAATCGCGCAAGACGGCGGTAGAAATAGGTCAATTAAAGTCAGCAATCGGGGGAACGATATGAGTTATTCATTTAGCGCGTCATATGGAATCACGCGGGAGCAGTGGAACCAGATGACCACGCAAGAGCAGGATGAGTTTGTTTGGGCCCAGCGCAGCAAAAGCCCGGCAGACTTGGAGCGGGAACGCGTTGAGGCGGCCATTCAGTCATATAAGAGCTCTCTGGCCGGAATAAAAGCCAAAGCGCTTTCTAACATTGAAGACACCGATGGTTCTGTTTCGGCATACTTTGATCGGTTGATTGATGCTCGTATCGAGGCTTTTTCCCAAGAGGCATTGGATAATATGCCCAGTGGAATGCAAGCGGTAAACATGCGTTATGCCGAAACAGTTCGCGCTAAGATCCCGGCTTTGCTCGGGGAGATTAGCGCCCTGCTGCCCTCAACGGTTTCGGAAGCGCATAGAGAGCAGTTCGTTCAGTAGTCGCAAGCTCAACTCAAGGCTGTCCAGACTGCCGAGCGCCTTCGCGCCCAGCATGTCGCGGAAATTACGAATTATGTTGTTGGTCCTGGCGGCGGCGTGGACCTGAAGAAGGCGCTTCGCTACCTTACCGAATCAACGACCAAACAAGAGGAGGGGTCGCTCGAAGAAGCGGCTCGCGCGTTTGAGACTTGGGCGGGACGTGTTACGCCGCTTATGCAGGACGAAGCGCTCGATATCCCCCTTCGAAACCGTATCTCTGCAAAGTTTGAGAGCGTCCGCGCCGCTTTTGATGCACTTGGGCCTGATTCGCGCGTCGATGACCGCCTAGCGGCAATGAAGATGATGAACGATTTTGAGTACGTAGTAAAAAACGCTACGTATGAATCGGGCGAACGGCACCGAGTCTATGAAGAGTATCGTGCGCGCATCGAACGTGCCAACAACCGTTATGGAAAGAGCCTGCCGCTTAAGCAATTGCACGAGATCGAAGATGTCTATGCTGCAAACGATGAAGCGGAGGCTGCCCTTGCCAATGCTATGAAAGACGACTATATCGAGCGTTCTATCAACGAGGTCATGGCTGCTCGCGGTATTAACGTTACTCGCTATGCCGTTATGGAGGGTTCGGGAAAGCCCTGGCGATTGATGTTTGACACCAAGCAGAACAAGGCCATCGCCCTTTTGCGCAGCACGAAAAGAGATCGACTCATCATCCGCGTTGTCGCAGCCAACCCTGAGGAGTTTTCTGAGGATCCTGATAATCCGACCATCATCAAGGACATGAAGCCGCAGGATCAAACGACTGTCGAGAAGGTCTATAGGGACCAGATTGAGTTCTGCGACTTCTACAAACAGTTCGAAGAGGATCTTAAAGCCTATGGCGTAACCGTTCCGGCCGAGGGTGCAGGATTGACCACGCAGGCCGCGAATCCTGCTGCCGCCGTCGAGATCCATCCGCACGATTACGTGCCGCCCACGCCTTCCGCAGATGCGGAGCGTCGCCTGCGTAATCGCCGTCAAGCAAGTCAGCTCAAGCAAAGGGAAATGAGGTAAACCATGACATGGGAATGCCCAGAATGCGGTTTTGATAATGATGACGAGCGCGATATGTGCGAGGAATGCGGTGCCCTGCGTCCCGCCGGCGTAGCACCTGCGCCGTCGACGCCTGCCGCTCCGGTGCAAGACTTCGCTGCACCTAGTGGTGAACGTCCAGCGCCCGCCGTCTATCCTGCGACTTCTTCGATGGGTGGTACACCACAGGTTCAACAGCCTGCGTCCCAGCAGGTGTATCAGTCTGTTCCCGTGCCCGCGCCGCAGCCGGCGCCTATGCCTCAGCCGGCGCCCGTGCCACAACCGATGTCCACCCCACAACCGATGCCTGCGCCCGCGCCGCAGCCCGCGGCCATGTCGATGCCGCAGCCTACCCCCATGCCCGTTCCGCAACCCGCTCCGGTTGCCGCGCCAATGCCGCAGCCCGCGCCGCAACCCATGGCGAATGCTGCAGCTACTCCTGCGGTTCCTGCGCTTACGCTTGCCGATCCAGCTATGGGTGAGCAGCTGCGTCTTACGGGTATGACCGTGCTTGGGCGTAACGCGTTTCCCAGCATGGCATCGAACTTTGCAATATCTCGCCAGCATGCCAGCGTTCGCTTTGAACAGGGCGCGTGGTTGGTTGCCGACGAGGGTTCCAATAATGGAACGGCTCTTATGCGCGGCAGCCAGATTCTTTATTTGACTCCCGGCGTGCCTCAGCAGATTCATACCGATGACGTGTTGCTAATCCCGGCGACATCCGGGGAATTTGCCCAGCTGCGTTTGAGGGCTACCGTGGAGGAGCCTCCTGCGGTGCAGCCCACGCAGGCTCAGACGGCGGTCGCGCCGCAGCCTGCGACCGTTGCGCCCGCTACGGCATCTGCCGTGCCAGCCGCCAGTCCGTCTGCCGGCATTGAGGGCTGGTTTGTCGAGTGTCCCGAGTGCGGTCGTTTACACCTTGTTGCCGATGAGCGCGCAAAGGTTGGGGATGGCTGTGAAGAGTGTGGCTGTTCGCTCGCGCGCACGTCTGCCGTATATCGTACGCTCGACCCCGGTGAGGATTACTCTGATGTTCGTTAGCCAGATGCTCGCGCCTGTCGTTTCTCTGGGACCAGGCGAGCGCATCGCAATCTGGACTAGCGGCTGTTCTAAGCACTGCGCCGGATGCATCTCGCCCGAGCTTAGGATGCAGCTGCCCGAGCAGGATGTCGATGTTGATGAGCTTGCGCAGATGTTGCTCGATGCCGCGCGCGAGCACGGCGTACATCGGCTGACGGTTTCGGGTGGAGATCCGCTCGAGCAGGCATCAGAGCTCGTGAAGCTGCTGGCAACGATCCGCTGCGCTTACGATGACATTCTCGTTTACACCGGATTCACGTTTGAAGAGCTGCCGCAAGTGATCGGTGCGGATACGTGGGAGACGCTTAAGTCCCTCATCGATGTGCTGATCGACGGTCCGTACGTAGACGAGCTCAACGTGCCCGATTGTGCGCTGCGCGGCTCGACTAATCAGCGCGTGATCTATCTGAGCGACCGCCCGCACGATGACTACGACCAGTATCTTCAGCAGCCTCGTCAGCTTCAGAACTTTGTTCAGGACGGCACTGTTAACACCGTCGGCATTGCTAACCGCTACCACCACGAATTTCCTGTCAAGGAGGTATAACACATGGCAACTGATTTCGAGCGCCAATCCTGGCAGCGCGAGATGCTCAACTTTAAAGGGGTGAAGAGCCTCTTTATCCTTGAGGGCAACGTGAACGACAAGTATCCCGATGTGGTTGACGGCGGCCTTCAGTTCTCGGAGCTCGCCGAGGTTGTGCGCGGCCTTTTCGAAGACGCCAATGGCTCAGTTGAGTACAACGTGGCATATTTCGATCCCATCCAGCTGTTTTCGAGCAGCATGGGCAATGTTGATTGCAAGCGCCTGGTGTCGCTGGCTCATGACGAGGCTTCCAAGAACGACGACCGCATGATGGAGGCGAACGCCTGCATCGCCGATGGTCGCCAAGCATATGCCACCGAGCAATCGAGCCTGCCTTCATACGGCGAGGTTATCCGCTCTATGTTGCGCCTTAAATACAACGACAACCCCGATGGCGGCACCGAGGCCAAGCCGCTTTGTGTGATCGTCAACATGGCGTCGCGCCTGCTTGCATCCTCGACCGGCCTTATGCCCGACGAGACGCAGTTTTTCCTCAACTTGTACCTTGGCGCCAGCAAAGCACGCCTTATTAACCGCACGGCTGTCAACACGCTCATTCTGGTAACGGATAACGTGCGCAACCTGCCCGTGTGGTTTATCGAGGAGAACCCCTTCTTGCGCACCATCACGCTGCCGCATCCCGACCGCGACATGCGCGAAGCCTATATTCAGAGTAAGTTTGGCTTTGGTGAGGCGCTGTCCGATTCCGATGACCGCGCGGTGCGTCGCTTTATCGATACCACCGACGGCATGAGCGTTAAGGAGCTCGAGGGCCTGCAGCGCATGTATCAGCGCGATATGCAAAACCCCGATGCTTCAATTGAGGCCATCCTTCCCAAGCTCGTCGACGTGTATAAGTACGGCTTTCGCGAGAACAAATGGCAGCAGATGTTCGAGAAGCTCGAAGAGGATCCCGAGGCAAAGATCAAGCGCCGCGTGAAGGGGCAGGACGAGGCCGTTGAGAAGGCCGTCACCGTGCTCAAGCGCTCCGTCATGGGTCTTTCGGGTGCCACCCATTCGTCTGGTTCCAAGCCCAAAGGCGTCCTGTTTTTGAGCGGCCCCACCGGTACCGGTAAGACCGAGATCGTTAAGGCCATTACGGAGCTCCTCTTTGGCGATGAGCGCAGCATGCTGCGTTTTGATATGTCTGAGTACGGTGCCGAGAACTCCGACCAAAAGCTCTTTGGTGCTCCTCCGGGATACGTGGGCTATGCCGAGGGCGGTCAGCTGACCAATGCGGTCAAGGCCAATCCGTTCTCGGTGGTTCTTTTCGACGAGATCGAGAAGGCCGCGCCCAGCATTATGGACAAGTTCCTGCAGATCCTCGAAGATGGCCGCCTGACCGATGGCCAGGGTAATACCGTGTACTTCTCTGAGACGGTCATCTTCTTTACGAGCAACATCGGCTTTTCCAAGATTGAGATCGATGCCCAGGGCAACGAAGTGCGTAATACCATCGCGCCCAACACGCCCTATAACGAGATTTGCGAGCGTGTGCGCACCGAGATGGATCGCGAGTTTAAGCCCGAGTTCTTGGGTCGTATCGGCGACAACGTGGTGATCTTCAACTTTATCGACGATGCCGTGGCGCTTCAGATCCTCAATTCCAAGATCGATGCCGTTAACCGCAACGTGCATAAGGCACAGCCCGATATTACGGTTGAGGCGACCGATGCTGCCCGCGAGCTGCTGCACTCCATTGCCATGACGGATGCTGTCAAGGCTAAGGGCGGCCGCGGCATTGGTAACTTGGTGGAGAGCGGCTACCTTAACGGGCTTTCCGATTTTCTGTTTGAACACCGCGCCGAGTGGCGCGGCCGTCCCGGCATGGTGGCACGCGCCGTGCCGCAGGGCGAGGGCGATGATGCGCACATCGCATTTGAGCTCGTGCCCGGATCGATGGGAGGCGATTGGCGATGACGAAGTTTATCGCTGCAGCAAAAACTCAAGCGGGAACCAATCACCCTGTCAACGAGGACCGTTTGCTTCTTGACGGTGATGTCCTTTGCTATGGCCTGGTGGGCGATTGCGAGCGCGAGATGGGCTGTATGGCAGTCTTTGACGGCGTGAGCGAAGGCGGGCACGGAGCGGCCGCCTCGACGCTTGCTGCCCAGGCGTTTGCACAGACGACTCAGGTTTTTGGAGCCGATTCGATTGATGTCCTGCAGGATCGTTTGCGTATGGCGGGCGAGCGCGCCGAGAACGATGTCGAGTCCTATGCGGCCCGTTATGGCCTGCCCGTTGCCGCATCCACGGTTGCCGGGCTTATGGTGGCACATGATGGGGCTGCCGCAATCTTTAATGCTGGCGATTCGCGTGTGTATCGCTTGCGCGATGGCGTACTTGCAGTATTGAGCTACGACCATACGCCCGAATCCCGCCTGGGCGGCGTTGGTTTTGAGTACAGCGATGAGTCGGTCTCGCATTGCATTGAGCTGGCGGTCGGTCTTAATCAAGGAGGACGAAACTTAGAGATCAATACGACCACGTTGTTTCCGGGCGATCGCTACTTAATCTGCTCTGATGGCATCGATGGGGAGATTGACCTTGCGCGCCTGCAGCAGATGCTTGCGAGCGATTCGACCTGTGCGCAGCTGTGCGAGGAGCTGTATGCCGAGGCCCGAATGAACGGTTCGACGGATGACGCGACGCTGATCGTGATTGAGATAGGGGAATAAAGATGTCCGATGAGACGATAACGGTACACCGAGATGGCGGCGCCGGCAACGGTGAAACCGTGACGGTCCACCGTGGGGACGTACCTGTAAACGGCGAAACGGTCACCGTGCATCGCGGCAATCAGGCTCCTGCGCCGGGTGAGACCGTGACGGTGCGCCGAGGCGCTGCTCCGGTGTCCGGCGAAACGGTGACCATTCGCCGCGGCGATGCCCCGTCGACAGGCGAGACGGTAACGGTGGACCGCTCGGTTCCTAGGGCAAACGGCGAGACGGTGACGGTGAGTCGTCCAGTTTCTGTGACTGGTGGCGAGACCGTCACGGTTGCAAGGCCGATGGCTGCTCCCGCTGGCGGCGAGACGGTCACGGTTTCTCGGCCGGTGACGTCCGTTGCGGGCGAGACCGTAACGGTGACGCGACCTGCCGCTTCTAGCGGTCAAACGATAACGGTCCCACGCGGCGCGGTGGCAAATTCCAATGGCGAAACGGTGACCGTTTCTCGTGGGGACGTTCGCGCTGCTTCCTCCGTGCCCGTATCCCCTTTCGTTCCGGAAGATGTGACGATTACCTCACGTGACGACCAGCAGTTTATTGTTCACCTGGGTCAGGTTGTCGGTCATGGTGGTCAGTCCACGGTCTTTGCTGCCGAGCGGGTGGATGACGGCCTCGCATGTGTTGCCAAGGTGTTTAGCCCACTTGTGGAAAAAAAGCGTAGGGAATATGAGAAGACCGTGCGCGCTGTCATGAGCCTCAACGATCGTCCTGTGTCGGAAACGCACTTGCTGCCGATTTTTGCCTATTTGCATCAGGGCCTGAGCGCGACCGAAGTGGGGGCCATAGCTCCCCAGCTTTGGGATATTGCCATCACTCCCAAGGCTACCTGTCTTAGCGACCGTCCCCGTAGCAAGCATATGGTCAAAAGCCGCGTGATTCCGGAGCTGAGTCATGCGATTAACCTGCTTCACACTGAGTTCGGCATCGTTCATCGTGATGTGAAGCCATCGAATGTATACCTGTACGATAAGCAAATCGTGCTTGGAGACTACGGCTCTGCTCGTTCGCTTTCCGGTGTTGACGATCGCCTTACCAACACCGTAACGATTTCTAATGGCTATACGCCAGGTAGCGGTGGCAGGGTCGACCCCAGCAACGATTGGTATTCGTTTGGCTATACCATTTGGACGCTCTATGAGGGCAATGTTCATCCGCTCCAACAAAGGATAGATGATAACACCATCGCAGATTTTCTGGATACGGGTCAACCTGTTGAGTTCACCCACCCTGATGACGCTACCTTGGGCAATCTACTGCAAGGCCTTACGTTTGAGCTTGCAAACAAGCGCTTCGGATACGAAGAAATTAAAGACTGGATCGCTGACCCCGACCACTTCTATCGTCAGCTACCCCTCTTCGATTTCAAGAGTGGCCATGCGCCGTATGAATTTGTCGGCAGGCTTTATACCGATCCCGTGTCGCTTGCTCGTGGACTCGCGTCTCATTGGGACGAGGCAAAGCAGCGCATGCAGCAGTGGCAGCTCGAGCGCCAGATGCGTAAATGGAACGAAAATGACCTCGAGACAAAGATCCATGCGATCACCGAGGCGAAAGCGAAGGGCGGAGAAAAACCGAATTACGATTTCAATCTTGCTTGCGTGATCTACGAAATGTCGGGCGGCAAGATCATTTCGTGGCGCGGCGAAGATGTTTCGCTAGGTGCTGGAAAAAATAATCTTCCGGCGCGCATTGCCAACATGACAAATGTAGAAATTGATCGCTATGCGGTGAAGTCGGGGCTTGACGGCACCGAGTCTATGGGCGTGCTCCCCTCGGGCTTTCTTTCCTACGTTCTTTCCCGCCAAGGCGAGCATGACGAGTCGGTTGCAACTATTGCCGAGAATATCAAGGCAATTGAGGATCTTGCCGTTGCTTCCGACGATCCACATTTTGCTGCCTGCCTATTGAAGGGCTTCCTTGCGTTCGACGAGTTGGAAACTCATGCTGCGGCCCAGCAAGAGATCAGGAGGCTCATCGGGAACCCCCGGGCATTTTTTGCCACTTGCTCAACGTCTCGTGCTGTCGATGAGTTCTTCCTGCTCTTTGCAGGAGATGTTTCCATGGACGCTATTATTAAGGCACGTGGTGACGCTCAGAGCAGAGGGTCAATTGACGTTGATGTCGTACTCGATTTCATGGACCGTGTCGCCGACAACAAGGCTCCCGTGCGAGCGTTCTACCGTAAATACGGCAATATGGCAGGCTGGATTTGGCTTTCCGAGCACACCGCCCTTTACGAGGCACTTCCGGGCTCTGCCGGAGAATCCGCAATCGTCAATCTTCGCGGCCTATCTCCTTCGGCGCAAGCATCGGTTGCTTCGCTCATGCAAGCGGGGTCCAATATCCGAATCGAAGGCAGCAAGCTTCGTGCCGACATGGAGGTGACACCTGTTCCCTATGTGAATGGCTGGCAGACGAGGGACGTTCTTCTTACTCGACCGCTTACGTTGAATGCTCTTTTCTGTGCCGAGGCGCGAGGAGAGACAGTGCCACGCGGATATGTGGCAGAACTGCTTGCAGGCGGTGCGGATGAACAGCTGCTCGATGGCATCGGAATCAGGCTTTTGGCTCATGCGAACCTGACGCCTTCCGCCAGTTATTCTCAATTTCTCGAGGACGAGAGAAACGACGCAGATGGCGCGCTCGAAGGTGCTATCCAACGGGATACTCAGGACTACAGCATGACCGAAGGCATCGCTGATACTGCCGCGCGTATTGAAGCTGTAAAGAAAGAGCAGAGCCGGGTGCTGCGCTGGACATGCGTTGTGGCAGTAATCTACTTCGTTGCCATCCTATGCGCACGTGGCTCTTTTGGACAGTTCATCGTTATGTGTGGCACCCTCGCCCCGCTCGCAGTACTGTTCTTGGTCGCGGCGTTTGTTGGAATCTTCGGCTTCTTGGCCTTGAACCTGCTCCGTTCCTTTTCCGCGGTTGACCGCGTTCAATCGCTCGACAGCGATTTGGCGGCCAACGCAGATCTTCTCGAAAGCCGTCTGGTTCAACTCGTCGATTTTGATGGCCGCACGGGCGCAACGGTGGAAAAGCTCTTGATGGTGGGCGTTGACGAAGATCTTCCGATGACACAGGGAACCGATTTTTCGTTTGGTTCTGAAGGCAAGGCCTTCTACGCCGATCCTGAAGTTATGGATAGGCTTGGCAGATTGGCAATTCGCCTTTTGCTTATCACGTCGGCCGTGATTAGTGCGTCTGGGTTTATGGGCACTGTGTTCATTGACGGTGATGTGATAGCCAAAATCGAGGTAGTCTCCGCTATCGCCGTTGATGCACTCATCTGCATTTACGTGCTGGGCGATGACGAACATCCTGGCAGCGCCGCGTCAATACTGTCATGGTCTTGGATCTGGTTGGGCCCGCTGGTCATCGCGTTTTTGCTTTGGGGCGTCGTATCGGTTCTTCAGGCGTTCGGAATGGTGGGCGCTATTATCGCCGTAGTATTTCTCATCGGATGTTTTATTAAGTAAAGGGAAATTCAACCATGCCAACTTTAAATTTTCGTAAGCTGATTCCGGGAGGCTATTCGGGGGCCGGCCCGAATGCCGGCAATTCGGCTGCGCCGCGGAGAAACGATGGCCTTCATGGCACCGAGCGACGTGCCATGGGCGCTTTTGACGACATGTTGGGTATTGAGAACGTGGCGTCCCAGCGCGGCTCTCAGACGAATGCACGTTCTCGTTCGAACATGGCGCAACGCGAAATCCGGAATGACGTGGTAATCAATGAGGGCTTGGGCTCGTATGACGGACGCCCGTGCTCCATCAGGATTTTCGAAAACCACCTCGAGATTGTCGCCAAGCGTGAGGGCTCGACGCTCGATAATCACCCCGCGCTCAAGATGCTCGTCCCCGGCATAGGCAACAGCAAGGCGGTGGCGGGTAGACTTTTCGCTCCGGGTAATTCCAATCCGCCGATCATCATTCCCTTTAATTCGCTGAGCGGTTTCCAGGAAGTGAGCGGGTTTATGCCCACGTTTGTCTTCAATCGGCGTAATCCTCAGACCAGAAAGATGGAGACGCACACCATCAAGACGATGACCAGGGAGTTTGGGTATGCACTTAACCGCTATGCCCAGACACACTTCCATTATTAATTAGGTAAAGGCAGAACACATGGCAGACGATAACCAGCAAGGGGGCATGTCGGCGCAGGAGAGACTTGCGCGCCTCTATAACTCTCGCGTTGATGACCAGCAGGGGGATGCGACGCCGGCTGCGGGACAGGTGGCGGGAACACGTGTTTCGGCAGGTGCATCGCAGGCACAAGCCTCTTCCGCCCAGGAGCGGCTCGATCGTTTGCGTGCGCGACGCGCTGGCGTGCCTCTTCCGGGCGATCCGGAGGCAGCTACTCCGGTAAACAACGAGGGCGCGAATCGCCCTCGCTTTAACATCAATCTTTCGCGCATCGTGGACGCGATTCCCACCATTGTTCGGTTTTTCCCACTGCGTATTTTTACGGTTTGGGGGCTCTGCTCGGTTTGGTACCGCATGTACTTGAACGTTGGCGGAGACGATGTGTTGCATACGGGGCTTCCGGCGCCGGGGTATAGCGCATTCAATCCATTCGCTTTGGCCGCCGTTGTATTCATCGGTCTTCTCGTAGTTGTGACAGAAATCATTGCCGGCCCGTTGAGCTTGATCATTAAGCAGTTAATCATCGGCGCCACGTATTTCTTCCGCGGTTCCGCCGCCACCCGCGAGGCCCGCGACCGTGCGCATGCGAACTTCAGCCTGCGCCGGCTCGTCACCGAGACGGTCCGCGGCTACCACAGCGGCTACTCGGTCTTCGGCTCCATGGCCCGCGCCGCCCGCGGCGCCCGCAACAGCGCCTCCACGCTCGATTACGGCGTCGGGGCCTTCACGGGGGAGGATCCCAACGCGCCCGTCTACGATGACGGCCTGGGCGACCGCCCCTCGCAGATGGAGCTTACTGACGACGCGGCGTCGAGGATCTGGGACCTGTACTACCCGGCCTACGGCGCCGAGGGCCCCATGTCCAACCTGCACGAGGCGCTCGCCTCGGGCGACCCGCAAGACTACGCGACCCTGATGAGCCTCGCCCTCAACGTGGCGGAGTGGTGCGAGCAAAACGGCACGCCCGACACGCACGGCTGGTTCGACGACCCCGCCTACCCGGGCGACTACGTCGATGCCGGCACGTTCTACCTCATGGCGTACTCGTTCTGGGAGCAGGCGGCCGAGGCGCGGCGCGTGGGGCCGATCGAGCCGCTCGCGGACGACATGAGCCGCTTCATCCTGCGCCACCTGAGCGACTGGTCGCGCGAGAACGCCCATGCCTACCGCTGGCGCGGCGACTGGCGCGACGCGGACTACTTCGACAAGGACCGCCTGTAGGCGGCGGAAAGGGAAATACGGATGGCAATTAATCAGAACGGGTCTGGCCGCGGGGGCGCCGGGTCCAACGGATCGGATATCAACGATATCGTGAACCGCTTGGGCGGTCCGCGCGTGGTGATCGTTCTTGCCGTGGTGGTAGTCATCGCGATTGTGGCGGTCACGTCCATCACAAGCGGCATCTCCGACACCAATCGGCAGACCGAGCAGCGTGCCGAGGCCAAACAGCAGCAAGAAGACGAGGCGGCGCGCGCTCAGCGTAAAAAGGAAAAAGAAGAGCGCCACCAGGAAGAAGCGAAAAAGGCCACAGTGCTCACGCTCGATGAAATTACGGACGAGGCGCTGCGCTCGGACTTAGCACTCGATGCAGATGAGGACGGGAATATTTCGCAAGAGACTGCGGATGAAGCTAGATCAATCGACGTCGAGTCATTTGATTCGCTTCCGCTGCTGGCCAACTTCCACAACATCACGACGTTTGGCATCGGCGACTACGACAGCGAAAGCTACGACATAAGCTCCATTAGCAATATCACTCATCTGTCCATTGGCGACTGCTCGGTGCCTCGGGTTGATCTCACGCGTTTTCCTCAGCTACAGCGCGTTACCATAAACAGGCTCGAGAGCCCCGTCGATACCTTGAATGCCAAAAACATGTCCTCGTTGACGAACGTCCAGATCGAAGGTCTTGATGGCAGTATCGGGACACTTGACCTGTCGGGTGATGTGAACCTCGAGGTTCTGAAGATCAGTAGCAGAGTCGAAATGCTCAATCTGTGCGGGGCAGGCAGGGAAGATGCCTTCCATTTTACTTTTACACCCAATTGTGTTGGCAAGATCTTGTACGACAGCGACACGAGCAGCAGCCTGGTCGAGTATTTGCAAAAAATGAGCAGTGACTACGGCTACACCATGGAGCAGCAGTAGTGATGCGCTCAAGTGAGGAGATGCGATATGGCGAATTTTAAGCCCGACATGTCTTGGCGGGATGACGAACGGGTTCAGCGTGTGACCGAGCAGCCTTCGGGCGGGGCTCATGAGCAGGCTGCCGAGACGCCGGATGTGCGGGTGAATATGCGTCCGAACGGGCAGGCAACCGAAAAGTCTGCTGGGCAGGTGCAGCAGATGCCGGGGCGTTCGACAAGTCGGATCCCTCGCCCTGCCGGCCAGCCGAATGGACAGGCAGCTGAGCGTGCTAATGAAGCCGTCTCTCGCTTGGGCGGCGTTCGCGCCCTGGTGGTGCTTGCGGCGGTTGTGGTCATAGGCGCGGTTGCCGTTTTCTCCGTGATTGGCGGCGTCGGTGATGTGCAGGGCGGCGAGGGAGCCTCGTCGAGCGCCTCTAAAGAGTCGAGCTCAACTGACGCCTCTGGCTCCGAGACCAAGAAAGAAAAAGGTCTCGTCGATGTTGATGCGATCTCGGATGATACGCTGCACGGGCTGCTTGCCGACTACGATAACGATGACGATGGCCAGCTGACCGCCAAGGAGACCCAGCGCATCACGGAGCTGGTCGTGAGTGACGAGGTGACGGATTTCACGCCCATTAGCAAACTGGACAAGCTCGATACGCTCGGCATCAATACCCTAAGCGCCAAGAGTGCGGACTTTAGCGAGCTCGAGGCACTCGAGGTGCTCAAGTTTGGCGACATGACGACCCAGGACCTCGACCTGAGCGTCTGTCCCAAGCTTAATTCCTTTAAGATCGAGGGCCTTAAGGGTGCTGTCAGTTCCATCAACGCCTCGGGTCTTAAGAACCTAATGTTCTTTACCGTTGACCAAGGTCTTCAGGGTGACGTCGAGAAGATTGATCTTTCGAATGATGACATTCTTGGCGCACTCGAGATTAGCTGCAACGTCGGCGAGCTCAACCTGTCGGGTTGCAGCCACTCGTTCCCCAAGCTCAACATTGCTGCTGACCACATCGACAAGATCGTGGTCGACAGCAACACCAACGCGGACCTGGTGGCTACCCTGCGTGACCTCTGCGCTCAGAAAGGCTGGACGTTGGAGGAGCGGTAAGGTCCTTTGGAGCGGCAGAGTACTTTTGCTGCAAGGCAAAAACGAACAAAAAGAAGCGGGGCTCGGTTTGAACTGAGCCCCCTTTATTTCTATTTCTGAACAGCAGCTGCCTTCCTTTTTTCCTCCTCGAGTAGCTCGCCAAGTTGCTTGCCGCCTTCGGTCTTCCAGTCAGCCATGCCACTACTGCAGCGACCGATAACAAACGCAGATGCAGCAGAGGGGGTTGGGAATACCAGATCATCGCTTAGGATGTTGTCCTCATTGATGAGGTGCTGGTATTTTTGACGGCTTTCATATGTGGGCTTGCGGGCAGATGCGGTGGTGCCTTCGGCAATTTTTGAGCCGCCCTTTACAACGAAGCCATCGCTAGTGAAGAACCCATATGCTTTGGATCCACGACCGAACGTATGAAGCTCGATTTTCGATATGTCTTGTGGGACGTTGATCTTAACGGGGATGTCTTCGATTTCTTCAGTAGCGTCTTCTTGCATATGATCGATGGCAGCTTTGACTTTATTGGCAAGCCATTGAACAATACAGTCTCTAATAAAGAAATAATCAGGACCTTGGGCTTCGTTCTTGAGCAAGTCGATCAGTTTTGGCAATATGCCCTCGACGCCATTGACCTCTTTGATTTTTGTCCAAGTTTCGCAAGCATTTGTGTAGGCGGCTTCAGAATCCTTTTCATTATCAAAATGCAGCTTGGATTTATCTTTCAGTTTGTCTGCAACGGTTTTTTGAGCAGCCCAAAAAACCGGAACACAAAGGCTTCCGTGGTGTTTTTCACTATCGTTTCGAGTGTCAATTTGATTCGTGCGAAACGTGTTGAATTCATATCGGCAAGGATCGCTTGTAAGGTATTCTTCTGTAATAAATGCTAGGAGGATATCGCTTTTGGACAGGTCTTTATCGATCTTCTCTGGCCAGTTATCGCCGATACTGATTGAATTTAAGTCGATCACTTTTTCCACTCGGTATTCGGTGTCCTTGAGAAGATCATTGTTAAGCTTGTCCATTGTTCGGTTAACAATATCTAGGAGATGGTTGAATAGATTGTCGTTGCGTCTGTAGCTAATAAAGACCTTTACCAGGGTGTTGCCATTTTCATCTTTTTCAACCCCTAGCATGGACTGCTGCTGGCTCATGGGTTCCTCCGTTTTGCCGACTGCTGTTATTTGACGATGCTGCCCTTGGCGATGCGGGCTGAGAGAGCGACGATGATTCGGTCGTAGGCGTAGACGTCCTTGCCCAGCAAGAATCCACGGGCGCCGAGTATGTCGTTGTCGGGTGTCATGTAGGCGTGACGCATGAGGGGCTCAGATTTGTTCGTGCCTTCGGGCTTGTCTTCGGGCTTCTCCCCTTTAAGAAAAAGACCGACGCTATATGCGCGCCTGCGCTGATCCCTCTCGTCCTCTCTGGTGCCGTGCCCCAGCTCGGTCATGCCTATTGCCTGACAGTAAGCGAGCCAGCGCTCGTGCTCTATATCGCCCAATAGGCAGATAGTTTTAATTCTTCTGCGATAATTGGCTTCATTGTTGGCGAAGGTCTCCAATGTATCGCCTTTCTTTTTATTTTCGAGTAGGTATTGTTTTACCAGATGACCATTGTCTAGGCCTTCGCTTCTTCCGCCTTCTAGTTTCGCCAGATAGTCGTTTTCGAGCGTATCGATGGTTTCCGATAGTCCAACCGACCAAAAGCGACTGGGGAGATACGCAGCCGCCGCACGACTGCTGCATTTGTCCCACTCGCTCTTGTTGTAGCCGTTGCGTGCCTTATCGTCTGCCATGGAGGCATCATAGCTGACGGTGGCATTGTCATAGTTGCACATGCAGTACACTGCATTGAGCTGTATAGCGCGCTGTTCAAGCTTATTGTTGAGGAGATTGTCGTAGGTAAAGAAAGCCTTGCGAGAACCGAAGGGATGCATGATTCCGACGATGAGGTGCTTTTCCTCTTCGGTACTTGCTTCGGTCATGGCGAGCTTTCTTAAGGCCTTAAGAATCTCTTCGCTTTCGATATGAGGACAAATTACGGGGCGTTGCTTCATGTAGTTTGGAGTGCCATGCTCGACAAAGCGGTTGAAGATCTGCCGTTGCAACATAAGGGAGCATGAGAGGTTCTGGCTGCAGCTGCCCGTGGTTACAAAGGCATAAACGAATGCGTTATCGGGCAGCAGGACACAACTGTCATCACATGCCACGCACTTGCTCTGAAGGTCGTAGTGCAGAGCAGCGACGCTGTTGCCTGCCATAAGGCGGTCAAGCGTGATTGAGGGGGCGCTGGCCTCGACAAAACGCACCGTAGGTGTCCCGTCTTTGATCTCTCCGAGCATTTCGGGATATCGCGCCGCCTCGCGCTCGACGATTTCGTGGGCATTAGGATCGACGATCACAATGCTGAGCTTTACCTGCGGCAGACGGCCCATCCAGTATGCGGTGCGTGCCGCCTGCATACCGTAATCTCCTGCGCCAATTACGAGCACTGTGAGGTTTTGGAGCTTGGTGCTGTCGTCGCGGGTGATGTCGACAGGAGCAAGCCATCTGAAAAGGGGCGCCTCGTCCAGAACGTTGTAGATTTCGTTTTGCGTACGAGAAATCAGGTGCAGATTGACGTTTTTTGGATAGGGCTTGATGGCATCAAAAACTCTCGGGTCGTCGGGGTTGCTGTGAAGACAATGCAGCGTAATCTTGGGCGCGCAGTCGGCCTGAGGATCCTTGTGCGTCGCTTCGAGCATGTCGATCGTTGCGCTGACATTGTGTTCGGTTTCTTCGCTCGTTGCGACGACATCGACTGCGAGCAGATGCTTAACTGCATCGCGCAGCGATGTAATCGTTGCGAGCACATCGGCTGCTTCGGAGTCGGTGAACACATAGCGCACATAGCCCTGGCACAGATTGCGCAGTACGCGCTGACGTTCGCTGTCCTTGTCGCTGCCTAGACAAAAGATGAGGGCGATGTCGCCGTTGCCATTCGCGTTATTGAGCGTTCCATCCTTGATGTTGTTAACGATATCACGCGCGAGCAACTCGGCGTTGGCGTCGACGCTCTCAAAGATAATTGCATGGTCGGCATGCTTGAGGTGATGCTTGATCACGCTGCCCGAGAGGCGTGTGACGACGGCGTTGAAGGCAAGTAGGCCAACTTCAACGGGAAGGGCAATGATGTATGCGAGTGTTAGCAGCGAATAGAACAAGCGGCATGCTTGGTTGGGGATGACGCCGTTGACGACCGATGTTATATCGGTAAGGCCAGTCTGGATGGTTGTTGTCCAGCCGACTGTGAATAGGTTGGTGATGAACCAGCTGATATAATTCCAGCCCCCTGGTTCCCAGCCCTCGCCAAGGTCGGATGAAAAGCATTGCTCCCAGGTAACGGGCGCGAACAGGAAAAGGGCTCCAATGGCAAGGACGATGAAGGCGACGAGGCGACGATCATAATCTATTTCATGGCCAAAGAACCTGTACTGATGACTGTGGAGCTCTAGGAAGACAGAGCAACAGAGTGCGACGAAAGCGATCGGGGACGCTAGGGCCCATAAGATTTCAGCCAAAGTAGTAACCTCCTAGGATTAGAGGGCAGTGTGAGCAAATGGGCATATCTTCCCACCGCCTACGTAAGCATGCGATCTCTCAGCTCGGCCGCCTCGTTAATCTCGACATTGGTGCGACCTTGGTGGTCTTCGGTGCGTTTGCTGGTGAGCTTGCCGTCCTTTAGTCCGTAGGTGGTGTACTGAACGATTGCGCCGGCGGTTTCGGCTGCCTGACGTAGGGGCTCGTAGGTGTCGGTTTGCTCGCACCATGCATAGAAATCATCAACGGTGGCGTTGGGATTGCCGCTAAAGAGTCGATACCATTCGCGTCCAAAGCTGCCAAGGACCGAGAACGTCTTTTTCTCGACAAGCTTGTCGCCCTTGTATTTGTAGTCCAGCGTGAGGTCCACCAGATAGGCGGCTCCCGTTTCAAAGGCGTTCTCGTTGCCCTGATGACCGATGACCTCGGTCTCCGGATAGTGCTTACCAATAAACTCGGCGGCATCGCCTTCGTAATCGGCAACGATGCGCGCACTCTGCACCTTGCCGCGTTTGTACGTGTAGTGCAGGATGCGCAGCAGTCGCTCCTGCCAAAACGCATAGGAAAACAGGTGGTCGACAAAGTGCGGGTTCTCAAGACGATTGGCCCGATCCATCCAAACAGTTTGGAACAGTTGGTAGTCGGCCTGCGGCTCGTCCGTGACCTCGCGGAACCACTGTACGGCGACGTCGGCGGGGATATAGAACGATAGTCGCTCCTGCGGAGTACCGCTCTTGGTCGTTTTGGCGCGCAGGGGAATCTCGACCTCGTAGCCAGAACCGTCGTCCGTTCCGCAGTTTAAAACGGGCGGCAGCATAAACTGGCAGGGGCCCTCGTCGCATACGCGCATCGGCTGGGGGCTAACAGGTTGCCCTTCAAACTCCATCTCGATGTCTGTGTCGTCTTCTTCGTCCTCGTCATCATCTTTGATGCCAAGGTCGTAGCCGGTGTAGTAGTCATCCAGGTGTCGCTCGTTTACATTTCGCCCGTTTACGACGTCAAAGACGGTAACACCCGTCATGCGGTCGCAATACTTTGCGACTTCAAAGAGGTTGCAGCTCTCCTCGGGCGTAAAGTTATCAATGCGGTGCAGGAACTCGGTAGAGCATTCATCGGGATCATAGC
Organism: uncultured Collinsella sp.; assembly: GCA_902491895.1. Classification (GTDB taxonomy): domain Bacteria; phylum Actinomycetota; class Coriobacteriia; order Coriobacteriales; family Coriobacteriaceae; genus Collinsella. Next base: position 54,958 of record CABUJH010000003.1, read on the forward strand.
CGTCCATTTCGCTGTCACCGAGCCAAAAGTTGGGATCACGATTGCTTTTGAAGTACCACCAGTACCAGACGGGGCCGAATACCGCATTTACGCCAAAAAAGACTTTCTGGATGATGTTGCCGTTGCCGTCGAACTTGTAAGCGAGCGGCAAGTTAACAGCCGGAACGTTTGATGTGTCGCGCGCCATGGTGTGCTCCCTGCGATGATTTGTGTTGCGCGCGAAGGCCAGATTCGATGCGTCTGACCTGCGCGCGCCTGTTACTTCGCATACTAGGCCGCCTGCGTTGCATTCTGTTGCGCAACATCGCGGACGGTGCGGTTCGACGTCCAGGGGCGATGCCGCGCAACAGATACATGGCTTGGTCGTGCCAATCGCTCTCTAGTAGCGCGCCGAGCGCTGGGCGTTGCCCGGGTTGTAGCCCGCCCAGGCGGCGATGACGTCCGACTCAACGACGCTCGTTGCAATGTTGATAAAGCTGCCGGCACGGGGCAGGTCGGTATGGAAGTCTTCGAGCAGGTTGGGCTGGAACCTAAAGTCCTCAAAGTTGACGGTGTTGGGGTTGTAGAGCTGACAAGTACCATCCTCGGTAGAGATCGGGCCAACCATGTAAACGGCCTTGTGCTCTACGACCTCGGTATCGTCGACGTCGATCACCTCTCCACGATCGTGCGCGGCAGCGGCGTGCTCCATGAGCTCGAGGAATCGGTCGGCTTCGGCGCTGCAGAGTACGCAGCGCGAGAAGAGCACCGTAAGGGCATAACCCGTTTTACGGCCCAGTTTCTCTCGCAGCTCGCTAAATCGTTGCGACTGCTCCGGGGTCATGCGCGTTTTGGACGGTGCGGTCTGCTTGAGTCCGCACGCCTTAAGGAACATCGCGTTGGCCTTGCGAAGAGCGCTCATAGCGGCGGAGTCGCTCTTTGCCGCGGAGACGTCGATCCGTCCTCCCTCGGGAATCTGCTTATAGCGAGAGAAGCCCTTCTCGCCCTCGACGGGCATCCAGTACGTAATGACGTCATTTTCCACTACGCTAAAGCGGCACGTAAAGGGCGCGCCGATTGCCGGTGCCTCGCCGTAGAACTTTACGCGTACGGCTTGGTCGGTGTCCGCCATCCACATCATAAAGCGATGGCTATTGTCGCCGTCATGGCTCCGGAGCTTTGCAATAAGGTAGCAAACCGAGTCGCAACGGCTTTCGAGTGCGGCGCCTCTTCCGGTGGCAATGGCGCTTATACCTTGGGCCTTGAGCTCGATATCGCGGTGCAGCGCGTTGAGCTCTTCGGATGTCAACAGGTCTTGGCCGAGAAGCCCCGCGACAAGCGCGCCGACTTCCATGTCGGTAGTAAGGGCGGCGTCGATAACCTTGCGGTGCGCCTGGTGGCTTGCATAAGCCGGCAAAGGTTTGCGGCCTGTGGCAAATCCAAATGGGTCTCGGATCTGATCGCCGCCGCGATAGAGCGGCTCCAAAAAGAACATGTTCATGTCATTTTGCTTGCCCTGCTTTTGACCGTAGGCATCGAGGGAGTTCCAGACATGCTTTTCTGCAATGGGGTTCATCCACAGGCTGATTTTCGATTTTTCTGTCGAGGAGGTCGAAGTGCTCTTTTTGGAGCTTGCGGCGGGACGAGAAGCCGGTTTCTGATATCCAGCGGGGAGAACTTGCTCAAGATCGAATTTTTTAAGCAGCCTAACGTAGACTCCGACCGATGCTTCTTCTGCCATTTCCGCCATGACCGACTGCGAAGGGTCGTCGACAAAGGAGATGCGCGTTTTGCCATCATCGGAGACCGCCTGGCAATAGCCGCATCGAAGTGCAACGTAGCCTTCGTTGTCGCTGCCGCGGTCAAAGTACATCTGCTCTTTGCAGCCGAGTGTGCCGGGGACGAATGCGGTCGGGTTTGCTATGTCGGGGATCGTGATGGCAGCGCCGGTCGCGCGTTTAAGCTCATCGAAATACTCGACGTATAGCGGAATTTTGTAGTGCTGGACTAGTGCCTCGAGAACGATGGCGTTGGGCACGGAGTGCGCCACGCGATAACGCACGGAGTTATAGCCCCATTCGACATCGGTTGCGTCATCGGGGATTCCGTGACCCACCATGGTCCTCAGGACCTCATCGGGTGAGTCAAACGTGCTATCGGGCGTGCCGCAAATCGCCTGGAGCGAGAACCCGCCAAAGCACTTGTCGAGATCATCGCGGATATACTCGCAGCAGTCATGATTGGGAAAGACGATGCGAAACGTCATCGCGCCCATGGCCTGGGACATGTAGACGTTGTCCGATGCCTGGGCATCGGACTCTGCCTGGGCATCGGACTCTGCTTGGACATCGGACTCTGCCTGGGCATTGGACTCTGCCTGGGCATCGGACTCTGCCTGGGGCTCCTCTTGGGCGCCAAACTGGTCCTTGAGAAAGTCGAAGTACAGGGACACGTTTCCGCGTTGCGCATACGAACGCATGATGGGGTCGGTGGTGTCCTCAAAGTACTTTTGGCTTCCGTCGGGCATGGACATGGTTCCCATGCCGCAGCGGAACAGGGTGTCGGTGGCACCGTCGAACCCCTCCGGGAAATACACCCAGCAGCTCTTGTCGACCACGTTTGCAAACGAGACGCTATCGCCCTGCGCATCGGCGATCACGGCGCCGGCGGCGATCTCATCGGCATCGGTGTACTCGTAGTAGACGGGAACGCCGATCATCTTGGAGATAGTCTTGGCAACCTCCAGCGAGGGGATGCCGTTGTATTCGTACTGGAGCGAGTTGTAGCCCCAGACGACGTTGGTGACCTCTTCGCCGTCGGACCCGCAGGTTTCCAGGGCGGCATTGATGGCGTCGGTCGGATCCATGTGCTGGAAGTCCTCGTAATCGGGGATCACGGCAGCAAAGCAGAACTCGCCATAGTCTCGCTCCAGGGCAGCTTTGGCTTGCATGCAGATATCGTGGTTGGGAAACACGATGCGATTGACAATCTGGTTGATCGAGATCCCTCGGTCGGTATCTTGAAGCAGATGCTCAAAAATCTCGTCCATCGTTCCTTCTTTCGTATGCGGTGGAAGCCAACGATCCCGGGTTTTAGGGCTCGTGGCTTTGCTAACTCGAACGCTACCGCCCCGATGGGCAAGAACGTTGCGCAACATCCGCGAGTGCGCAAATTGCAATGCGGAACGGTTTGTCCCGGGGCGTTTTGAGAGCGGATCCGTCTCGTTCCCGGCAGTGTTGCGCAACGTCTGCTCGGTATGGATTTCTACACTTGAGTTGTCCAAAAGGGATTCGGTTCTTGAATGAGGGATGAACGATGAGCGGGAACTCCTATTACGATGACGATATGTCCGAAGAAGATTACGAGCGGGTCATGGAGCATATGTACGAGCTTGAGTGCGAGCTCGAGGAGCCTCATGACGCTCGCACCGACCAGTTGATTCGCGAGGAGCTCGAGGATCTTTCGAGTGCCATGTTGTTTGAGCCGGTGGTCAAAAACGGTGAGTACCTTGGTGAGCGCGACCATGTGCCCGGGTATTGGACGGATCGTCGCGATTTGGAGTCCGAGTCTTCAGGCGCTTCGAGCGATGTCGACGAGGTGGAAAAGGATGAGCCGTTTGATTTAATAGGCTATCAGGGTTCTTCTTCGGGTGGCTCGGTACTCGACATGTTTACTCCCATTTTAAGGAGTCGCGTGTTCTGGATCTTCATCGCGTTTCTGGTGTTTATCGGCCTGCTCGACATGTTCTATGACAGTTTTATTGTTCCTTCGGGCTTCGCTATTAGCCGCATCAATTTCCAAGGCTTGGTGCTGCTGGCGATTGTCGTTGCATGCATTGCCCTGAGGCGTCGTCGCCGTTAACGGCGGTATTGACGCAGTTTCCGATGTTGCGCAACAGGTTATCTGGACAGCGGCGTATGCTCGGGTTGTCCTGAAAGCGAGAGAAAGGACAGGACAATGGCTGAAGTTGAAGTAAGGGCTTTGGGTCCCGACGACGTCGACGATATGGTCGATCTGGACGAGCAGTCGGGCTACGAGGTCTATGACGCGTACGCGGACTGCGTTGAGGACGAGGACGAAGAGAACTGTTACCTCTGGGGCGTCTTTGCCGATGATGAGCTGGTCGGTTTTTGCGTAACGGGCGGTTCAGATGACCCCGACCTGCCGGATGCCGTTACGGAGCACCCGCTCAACAAGTACCTGGGGACGTTTTTGAGCCATGTGTATGTTGACCCCGACTACCGCGGTAACGGCTATGGCGCGCGCCTGGTGCACGACGCCCTGTTGAGATACTGGGAGAGCGAGGGCCACCAGCAGCCTGCATTCCTGGATCTGAGCGAATATCTCTTTGACGATCCTGATGCGGATCCGATTAAGCTCGCACATCTGCTCATCGACTTCTTTGGTAAGAACGGGTTTGAGCCCATCCCCGACGATGACCACGACATTACCTACACCTGCATGGTCTTGGATCCCAAGAACTTTAAGGACCCGGACGCAGAGTAGAGGCTGCGATCTGTTGGTTCAGCTTCCCTAGTTGGTGCTTGACGGGGCCGGACGTTCCAGTTGTGATGGCTGGACGTCCGGTCCTTTTTGTTGCCTGTTGGGTTTGGTGGTCGGTACGTTTATCTCGATCTGTAACATCTGGCGGGGGATACGGGGTCTAGTTGTTACAGATCGAGATTGTTCCTCGACTGACAACTCAACTGTCTCAATCTGTAACATCTGGGGCTGGTTTTGCTCCGTAACTGTTACAGATCGAGATGTTTGTGAACCGTGCCGACCGTTTGTCTCGATCTGTAACACTTAGACGAAGATTCGGCCTGTAGATGTTACAGATTGAGATGTTAGCCAAGGGGCTGACTGAATGTCTCGATCTGTAACGTGTAGACCTGGTTTTGTCTCGTAACTGTTACAGATTGAGACAATCGGCCCAGGCCCGCTCCTCCTGCCCCGTCATCTGTGGTTTACGTGGGGGCATGCGAAGCACGGGTATACTAACCCGCGGCGAATCTGCTCCATCGCTTAGGGCCGCTGCGTCTGGACGGCGCGTGATATGGCTGCCAAAGCGATCGCCAGCGTGCTGAGCAACGTCCTCTCTGTGCGCACCTGTTTTTGTATGTATTAGCGCACTACCAAGCACGCTCGCGCGGCCGCATGCCGTGCCCATTGCGCGTGCAGATAAGGAACAACAACATATGCGTAATTCTGTATCCGACGTCACGGACGCCGAGATTCTGGACGAGGCCCGCGAGGCCATGACCCAGGCTGCCTTCGATGCCGCCGATGAGGCCAATGCTGCCCAGGCCGTCGAGTCCGCGACCGAGAGCCTGCCCGCCTTCGACGAGCTGGGCCTTTCGGACGAGATGCTTCGTGCCATCGAGAACCTTGGTTACACGGCGCCCACGCCCGTGCAGGCTGGCTCGATCCCCGTGGTGCTCGAGGGCCGCGACCTGCTTGCCGCCGCTCAGACCGGCACCGGCAAGACGGCCGCCTTTTTGCTGCCGACCATGAACAACCTGGAGCACATCGCTCCGCCCAAGCCCGTGCGCGAGCGTGGCGGCCGCAACCGCCGTCGCGGCGCCAAGAAGCCCGAGGGCAACGGTCGCGGCCCCGTGATGCTCGTCATCACCCCCACGCGCGAGCTTGCCCAGCAGATCGACGAGGTTGCGAGCAAGATCGCCGACGTCACCGGCCATGTCGCCGTGACCGTCGTGGGCGGCGTGAGCTACAAGCCGCAGACCGCGGCCCTCAAGTACGGCTGCGACATCCTGGTCGCCACGCCGGGCCGTCTGGTCGACCTGATCGAGCAGGGCGCCTGCCACCTGGACGAGGTCAAGGTGCTGGTGCTCGACGAGGCCGACCGTATGCTCGACATGGGCTTTTTGCCCGCCGTCCGCCGCATTGTGCGCGAGACCCCGGCCGAGCGTCAGACGCTGCTGTTCTCGGCCACGCTCGACGAGGAGGCCGTGGGCGAGATCACCGACCTGGTGAGCGACCCGGCCCGCGTGGAGATCGCGCCCGCCACGTCGACCGCCGACACCGTCGACCAGTTTGTGTTCCCGGTGTCCATCGAGGCCAAGAACAACCTGCTGCCCGAGTTCCTCAAGAAGGAGGGCCCGGAGCGCACCATCGTCTTTATGCGCACCAAGCACCGCGCCGACAGCTGCTGCCGTCGCCTGGAGCGCAAGGGCATCAAGGCCGCCGCGATTCACGGCAACCGCAGCCAGGCGCAGCGCGAGCGCGCGCTTTCTGCCTTCCGCGACGGCACCGTCGACGTGTTGGTGGCAACCGATGTCCTCGCCCGCGGTATCGACATCAGCGACGTGCGCTACGTCGTGAACTTTGACGTGCCGGCCGAGCCGACCGACTACATCCACCGTATTGGCCGTACGGGCCGCGCCGGTGAGCTGGGCTGGGCCATCACGTTTGTGACCGAGCAGGATGTCGATGAGTTCTACGAGATCGAGAAGCTCATGGACAAGACGGCCGACATCTACGAGGCCGGCGACCTGCATGTGGGTCCCAATCCGCCCGCGGTTGACCCCGAGCGCGACCCTGCGGCCTTTAAGGTGAAGAAGAAGACCAAGCGCGGCAAGTCCAAGAGCAAGAAGAAGCTTGAGCAGGCACGTCGCGACGGCAAGCGCAACGGCGATGACTACGGCGATGTGGCCGGTCGTTCCAACCGCGGTCGCGACGAGCGTCGCGGCGACGGCGAGCGTCCGGGCCGTCCCAAGCGCGGCGGCAAGATCCGCGTGCGCGAGGGCGTTCAGGCTCGCGTGGACGAGGCCGTTGAGAGCGTGGCCCGCGAGGTGGCTGCCGAGGAGCGCGGCGGTGCTGCTGCCGTCGAGCAGGCCCCGCGCGGCAACCGTGCCGAGCGCCGTGCCAAGCAGTTCCAGGGCGAGGCACACCGCCGTCGCCGCGAGGACGAGGACCGTGGCGGTCGTCGTCGTGTTGAGCGCGAGGACGAGGGTCGCGGTTCGCGCGGCGGCAAGCGTGGCTCGGGCGACCGTCGTCGCTCCGGTCGCGATGGCGAGCGCGGTGGCCGTGATGAGCGCCGTGGCGGCGAAGGCCGTGGTGAGCGCGGTAGCCGCGGCACTGAGCGTCGTGAAGGCGCCCGCGGTAACGGTGGCCGCAGCGGCTCCGGTCGTTCGAATGAGTCGCGCGATCGTCGTGATCCGCGTGCCAGCCGCGATCGTCGCGATGATTGGCGCAACTACGACGATACCCGCGAGGAGCGTCGCGGCGGCTATCGTGGCGGTCGTGGTGGCAACCAGGCCGGCTCTCGTGGCGGCCGCGCCGGCGGTCGCGATAACCGTGGCAGCTATGGCAACAGCCGTGGCGGCAAACGCGGCGGCAGCTCCCGTCGCCCCGGTGACGGCGGCGGCAAGCGCAAGTAACATACGCGTCGCGCGGTAAGGCGAGATGAGTTTGGGCCCCGAGCAGACTATGCTCGGAGCCCTTTTTGGTGCAAGGGGGACAGGTTAATCTGCACCAACGTCTTGAAGTTGCGGTGGAATACGGACTGTTTTGGCCTTTTGAGCGGCTTTTCAGTCCCTATTTCACCGCAACTCATGATTGGTGCAAAGTAACCTGACCCCAATGCACCAGAGCGAGGAGTGTCCCTGGGTGCCGGCAGAAAAGGAACGTCCCTAAGTGCCGCATAAATACCGTTTATCGGAGAAAAAATACCGTTCGCCGGTCATAATGATTGTTCCGGCTTTGGGCTTGTCTACAATAACCTCAGTGAAAAGAAATGCGGAAGGTTACCGAGTCCCTTGGACGTGGGCCTAACCAAAGTCTTTGATCGCGTGCGTCTCAAGGGGCGCATTCGATTGATTTTGGTTGGGCTATATTTATGAAGGGACATGCCACCATGGGTTTCTTTTCTCGCCTGATGGGCGGTTCGGATGAGCAGACGACTGCGGCTTCCGAGTTCGAAATCCTCGCTCCCGTTTCCGGCGAGCTTGTTCATCTGGAAAATACCAATGACCCTGCTTTTAGCAGCCGTGCCGTGGGCGATGGCGTTGCCGTGGTTCCCCAAGAGGGAACGGTGTGCGCTCCTGTTTCCGGCACCGTCGCGGCGCTGTTTCCGACTGAGCACGCGCTGGGCATCATGTCCGACGACAGCTCTGCTCAGGTGATGCTGCATATCGGAATCGATACTGTTAAGCTTGAGGGCAAGGGCTTCCACGCGCTTGTTGCCCAGGGTGACCATGTCGACGCGGGCCAGCCCCTCGTCGAGGTCGATTTCGACGCGGTCCGCGCCGCCGGCTTCGATCCCACGGTCTTCGTTATCGTGTGCGAGCGCTCGGAGAACTCGACTCTTCGTGAGCATGCTTCCGGCCCTGTTGCTGCTAAAGAGCCTGTCATCTGGCTTTCCGAGTAAATTTTTGTGGCGGGTACCGTGGTTATCAAGCGAGTTTTTAACAACAACGTCGCAATGGTCACTTCGGACGATGGCTCCGAGCTCATCGTCATCGGTCGAGGCCTCTGCTTTGGCCGTCATGCCGGCGATGCCATCGACGAGGCGTCGATCGAAAAGACCTACGCGTTGCAGGAGGGAACTTCTCAGGACTCGCGTACGATTGACCGCTTGGCACATCTTTTGGAGTCCATCCCCACCGTCAACCTCGTGATTGCCGAGGACATTGTTCAGATGCTCCGTCGAGAGCTCAATGTTGATATCAACGACAAGATTCTCATTGCTCTCGCAGACCATATCAGCCTTGCTTTGGAGCGCGAGCGCAAGGGCGTCTCCTGTGAGAATCCGTTGCTGCTCGAGATCCAGCAGTTCTATCGCAAGGAGTATGCACTTGCGGGCCGTGCGCTGCAGATTATCAAGGAGTATATGGGCATCCAGATGAGCGAAGAAGAGCAGGGTTTCATTACCTTGCATATCGTCAACGCCACCATGCCGCAACGCTCCGACCGTTTGATTGTTTCGGTCCAGCTTGTTCGCGACGTGCTCGCGATTGTTTCCGAGCGCTATGCTACGACCCTCGATGACACCTCGTTGCCCTATGAGCGTTTCGTCCGCCACCTGCAGTTTTTCGCACAGCGGGCGCTTGACCCCACGGCCGGGCAAATCAATGGCGACGCGCTGTTCCGAATCGATGAAACGGCGTATCCGTGCGCATTCTCGTGCGCGGACGCCATAGCCGCCCACTTGTCGTCTACCTATAACGTTGTCGTTACCGATGCCGAGAAGAGCTATCTCGCATATCACATTGTTAACCTGCTTGGAGAACCTGGTCTCTAGGCATAACGTGCCCACACATCGATTGATATAAGGCAAGGCTCACGGTCTTGTCCAGGGCACATCTGTCTTAATTTGCGGAAAAGGAAGGGGAGTACCGCTATGACCGCAAAAAAGAAGTTCAATTTCAAAGCGCCGTTGGAGGTGTTCGCGAAGTCGATCGTCCAGCCGATGATGTATCTCTCGGTTGCCGGCATCCTGCTCATTGTGGGCATCATTCTGACCAACAAGACCATTTGCGCTTTGGTCCCCGTACTGGGCTCCGGTCCGTTCCAGCTTGTGGGCGCCGTTGTCTACCAGTCGCTGATGTTTATCATCAACAACCTCTCGATTCTGTTCTGCGTGGGCATCGCCGGCGCCATGGCAAAGAAGAACAAGGGCCATGCTTCGCTGATCGCCCTGATGTCGTTCTTCCTGTTCCTGCAGGCTAACAACATCGTGCTCAACGCCACCGGCTCTCTTGCCGATGCGAGCGGCATGCTCGGCCTTACCGGAACCGGCCAGGCCACCGTTATGGGCATCCAGGTGCTCGATACCGGCGTGTTCGGCGGCATCATTCTTGGTTGCATCACCGGCGCCGTGTTCAACAAGTACTCGAACAAGCAGTTCCCCATTGCCCTTTCGATGTTCTCGGGCGTTCGCTTTCCGTTCCTGATCATGATCATCATCTCCTGGATCATGGGCGCTGGCTTCTGCATCGTTTGGCCTCCGGTTCAGGGTGCCATCTCCTCCGTTGCCGGCATCATTAAGGAGTCGGGCAACATCGGTCTGTTTATCTACGGCATGCTCAACAAGCTGCTCGTTCCCACCGGTCTGCACCACCTCATCTACACCCCGTTCCAGTTCTCCGATGTGGGTGGCACCCTTACGCTGGGTGGTCAGGTTATCGCCGGCGCCTATCCCATCCGTGTTGCCGAGATGGCAATGACGGGTCAGCCCTTCTCCGATAGCACCTACTTCAACAGCTACACCTTCAACAATCTGTGGCCCTACATCGGCATCGGCCTCGCCTTTATCGTCACCGCCTACAAGGGGAACAAGGATAAGACCAAGGCCGTTATCATCCCGCTGATCATCACCGCCGTGCTCTCCTGCGTGACCGAGCCCATGGACTTCCTCTTTGTCTTTGCCGCTCCCGTGCTCTTTGTCGTTCACTCGGTTCTTTCCGGCATCTTCCTGGTCCTGCTCAAGGTCCTCTCCGTGCCCGCTTCGACTGCAGGCGGCATCATCAACATCGTGGTCTCCAACCTGGTCCTGGGCGTCGATAAGACCAACTGGCCGGTTATGCTGGTGCTTGGAGTCGTCAACGCCGCGCTGTACTTCTTCCTCTTCACCTTCCTTATCAAGAAGCTCAACCTCCACACGCCTGGCCGCGAGGAGGAGTCCGAGCTCGCCGAGTCCGTTGCCGAGGGCGAGGCCGCCGCGTCTGTCGCAGTGAAGCAAGGCGCCGTTGCCGCGGCTCCCGCAGAGGGCGTCGATGCAGGTATTGCCGACCTGGTCGCAGGTCTTGGCGGCAAGGACAACATCGAGGAGCTCGAGAACTGCTTTACGCGTCTCCGCGTGAACGTTAAGAACCCGGACCTCATCAATGAGGACCTCATCAACCACGTGCCCAACAGCGGCATCAACCGCAACGGCAATAATATCCAGATCATCTTTGGCATGAAGGTCGCCGAGATGCGCGACAAGGTCGAAAACGCAATTGAGAAGGAGCAGTAAACAATGATCATTACTCTGTGTGGTGGCGGATCCACCTTTACCCCCGGCATCGTCAAGTCCATCGCCCTGCGCAAGGACGAGCTCGACGTTGACGAGATTTGTCTGTACGACATCAACGAGGAGCGCCAGCGCAAGGTCGGCGTGCTCGTGGACTGGATTTTGCACGAGGACCTCGGCCTGGACATCAAGCTCACGGTGACCACCGACAAAAAGACGGCTTTTACCGACGCGAGCTTCGTGTTTGCCCAGATGCGCGTGGGCGGCTACGCCATGCGCGAGCAGGACGAGAAGATTCCGCTGCGTCACGGCTGCGTGGGCCAGGAGACTTGCGGTTGCGGCGGCCTTGCCTACGGCATGCGCACCATCTTCCCCATGGTCGAGCTGATCGATGACGTTGAGAAGTACGCCAAGAAGGATTACTGGATTCTCAACTACTCCAACCCTGCTGCCATCGTCTCCGAGGGCTGCCGTGTGCTGCGTCCCAACGCTCGCATCATCAACATCTGCGACATGCCGATCGCGATCATCGACGTGGTTTGCGCCGCGCTCGATATCGACAAGAAGGATGTCGAGTACGATTACTTTGGCCTCAACCACTTTGGTTGGTTCACCTCGATCCGCCACAAGGGCGAGGAGGTGCTCCCGCAGCTGCGCGAGTACATCAAGGAGCACCAGATCCTGCTGCCCGACTCCTACCTCAAGGGCATGGGCTCGCTCATGGCAAAGAAGCCCGAGGAGGCCACCGACGAGCATCCCGAGCAGAACCGTCACACCAAGGGCAGCTGGTACTACGTCTGGAAGGGCGAGTACGAGATTATGGAGTGCTTCCCGGAGTACCTGCCCAACACGTATCTGAACTACTACCTGCAGCAGAAGGAGTTCGTCGAGCATTCCAACCCCGAGCGCACCCGTGCTAACGAGGTTGAGGAGACGCGCGAGAAGAACCTCTTCGACGGCATCGATCACTACGAGAAGACGGGCGAGATCGACGAGAGCACGTTCTATGCGGGCAGCCACGGCGACTGGATTGCCGACCTGGCTATCGCTCTGAAGAACGACACCAAGCAGCGCTTCCTGGTCATTTGCGAGAACAAGGGCGCTATCCCCAACATGCCCTACGACGCTATGGTCGAGCTGCCTGCCTACATTGGCAAGAACGGCCCCGAGGTCATCAGCCGCGACAACATTCCTCTGTTCCAGCAGGGCCTCATGATGCAGCAGCTGAACTCCGAGAAGCTCGTGGTCGAGGCTACGATCGAGGGTTCGTATGAGAAGGCGCTCAAGGCCTTTACGCTGAACAAGACCGTACCTTCGATGAAGGTCGCCAAGGAAGTTCTCGACGACATGATCGAGGCCAACAAGGGTTACTGGCCTGAGCTTAAATAAAAGCAGCAGGGTCGCTGGCCGCATACCATGATCAATGCCCCGTCCACGTGATTGCGTGGGCGGGGCATTGCCGTTTGGTGCAAAGTAACCTGGCCCCTTTGCACCAAAAATAATCCGTTTCCTCCGTCTCCATGGGGCCGGGTGTGGTATTCTATCTGCGGGGTAATACTTAGGAATACCAAGTAATACCAACGCCGTAGAAACAAACTCCAGATGCGGGCCAATCGGGTTGCCTTCACAGCCCGTCGCCCAGCCGCGTGGCCCGCATCTATCCACACCACCGTCGTTTCAAAAAGGAAGCGCCATGGCAGAACACATGACCCCGGTTGTCGCGAAGGTCTTGCCCGAGGAAAAGGCGGCCTTCGCGGCGGCAACCCAGCTCGTGGGTACCACGCCGTCCAACGCCATCCGCATGTTCATCGCCGCGTTCAATCGCTGCGGCACCTTTCCGTTCGACATTTCGCCCAGCGGGGCCTTTGGCGCTGCGCCCGATTCTCATCAATAAGTGATCCGTTTTCCTCCGTCCCCATGGGATCAGCTCTCTGCCGAGTTGTGGTAGAACTAGGGAACGGTTTTGAGGAGGTTGGCATGCTCAATGCGCTGGTTTGGGCACTTGCCTGTTTTGGCGTTGTCGCTGCCGATATAGCCCTGAGCGTGGTTCTGTTTTCGGTTCTCGATGCCCTGTCGGTGCTGACGGGCTATCCGGTCGACAATCTCGATATTCAATGGTTCCAGGCTGCCGCTCAGACGGCGTCGTATTTGATGGCGCTGCTGTGGTGGCGCTATCTGTGGCCCCGCTCCTTCATGGCGCGCCGGCAGGGCGAGCGCCCGCTCGGTGGGGGAACAGGCGCGGCATGGAAGCGCATCGTCTGCGTTGTCGTGATCGGTCTGTCCATGCAGGTGGTCGTTGGCTACGTGACCGACGCCGTGCTGTCGCTGTTGCCCGAGGCGGCGGCCGATTACAGCGAACTTGTCGAGGAAACAGGCATGGGCGACACGAGCTATCTGGCCGTCCTGACCACGGTGCTCGGCGCGCCGTTTTGCGAAGAGCTCCTGGTGCGCGGCATCATCTTTGAGTTTTCGCTCCGAGCGTTTAATCCGCAGTGCCGCCCACTTTGGAAGCGCCGGCGTCGTGCGAGCGCGCAGGACGGCGCCATGGTGCCCTGGGCGGCCCCAAGCACGTGGGGTATCGCCGCGGCGATTGTGTTGCAGGCGGCAATCTTCGGTTTTATGCACATGAATTGGGTGCAAGGTTGCTACGCGGGTGCCGCCGGCCTCATCTTTGGCTGGGTGCTCGTGACGACCGGAAAGCTTCGCTATACGATCCTGCTGCATTTTGCCTTTAATGCCGGGTCGTATCTCATGACGTTGCTCTGGTTTGTGAACACGCCGTTCGACGTGGCAATTACGGTCGCTATCGCCGGCGTCATCCTCGTTGAGGCAATGCGCTCGCTGCGCCACGCGTGTGGGATGGACGCAGCGAGCGCGCCGCTGCCCTAGTTGCGGCGACCGCCGCCGTCGGCGCCCTGACGCCCCTGGGCCGCGCGATTGCGCCCGGCAGTGTTTTGCGCGCGCGACATGCCGCTGTGCCCCTTGCTGCCCTTGGGTCCCTTGCCGGCGGCGCCACCGTGCGGCTTGCCGCCTTTCTTGCCAGCGCCGTGTCCGCCGCCAGCAGATGTCTCGCCCGGGCGTGGCGGCACGGGGCGAATCAGACAATGCTTGGTGTAGCCGATCAGGTCACGACGCCCGGCCTTTTCCAGCGCCTCGCGTACGAGCTTGTAGTTCTCGGGCTTGCGATATTGGATGAGCGCGCGCTGCATGGCCTTCTCGTGCGGGTCGCGCGCCACATAGATCGGCTCCATGGTGCGCGGGTCCACGCCGGTGTAGTACATGCACGTCGACATGGTGGACGGCGTGGGGTAGAAGTCCTGCACTTGCTCGGGCATGTAGCCCATGTCGCGCACGGCCTCGGCAAGGTCCACGGCTTCCTTCATCGTCGATCCGGGGTGGCTCGAGATCAGATACGGCACCACGTATTGCTTAAGACCATATTCGCGGTTCAAGCGTTCAAATTTGCGGCAGAACGCGTCGTAGACAGCTCGGCTCGGCTTGCCCATCACGGATAGCACCGCGTCGCTCACGTGCTCGGGTGCTACGCGCAGCTGGCCCGAGACATGGTGCTCCAGCAGCTCGCGCAAAAACTCGTCCGAGGCATCGGCCATGGTGTAGTCAAAACGGATGCCGCTGCGCACGAAGACCTTTTTGACGCCCGGCAGCTGGCGCAGGTCGCGCAACAGCTGCGTGTAGCCGCTTTCGTCGACCACCATGTTCTTGCACACGCTCGGCCACAGGCAGCGCTTGTTCTTGCACACGCCGTGCTTGAGCTGCTTGTCGCAGGCGGGACGGCTAAAGTTGGCCGTCGGTCCGCCCACGTCGTTGATGTAGCCCTTAAACTCGGGATCGCGCGTGAGCAGCTCTGCCTCGCGCATGATCGAGTCGTGGCTGCGCATCTGCAACACGCGGCCCTGGTGGAAGGTGAGGGCGCAAAACGAGCACTCGCCAAAACAGCCGCGGTTGGAGCTGATCGAAAACTTGATCTCGGCAAAGGCCGGCACGCCGCCCGCCGCGTCGTAGTCGGGATGCCAGTCGCGTGCGTAGGGGAGCTCGGCTACCTCGTCCATCTCGTCGGTGGTGAGCGTCGCCGACGGCGGGTTCTGCACCACATAGACGCTGTTGGGGTAGGGCTCTACCAGGCGATGCCCGGTGATGGGATCCATATTCTGCTGCTGCACGTTAAAGCTGCGCGCGTAGTTGAGCTTGTCGGCGGTAAGGTCGTCCCAGCTGGGCAGCAGGTCGTAGTCGTAGACCTCGTCGAGCGAACCCGTGCGGTAAACGGTGCCGTTGATATAGGTAATCTGATCGACGGGCAGTCCGGCGTCGAGCGCGTCGGCGATCTCGACGATCGCGTGCTCGCCCATGCCGTAGATGAGGATGTCGGCGCCCGAGTCGAGCAGTACCGAGCGCTTGAGCTTGTCCTGCCAGTAGTCGTAGTGGGCCAGACGGCGTAGGCTCGCCTCGATGCCGCCGATGATGATGGGGGCATCCTTGAACGTCTGGCGGATGAGGTTGCCGTAGACCGTGACGGCACGATTGGGACGGCGCCCCTCCTCGCCACCGGGGGTATAGGCGTCGGTGTGGCGGCGATGCTTGGTCACCGAATAGTGGTTGACCATGGAGTCCATGTTGCCGGCACTGACGAGAAAGCCTAGGCGCGGCTCGCCGAGCACGGTGATGCTGGCGGGGTCGGTCCAGTCGGGTTGGCAGATGATGCCCACTTTGTAGCCGTGCGCGTCGAGGACGCGGCTGATGATGGCCATGCCAAAGCTGGGATGGTCCACATAGGCGTCGCCGCAGATGTAGACAAAGTCGCACTGGTCCCAGCCACGCGCATCCATGTCGGCGCGGCTGA
This sequence comes from uncultured Collinsella sp., assembly GCA_902491895.1. GTDB lineage: Bacteria > Actinomycetota > Coriobacteriia > Coriobacteriales > Coriobacteriaceae > Collinsella. The sequence goes on from CABUJH010000003.1 coordinate 70,770, forward strand.
CGGGGAGGAACTTATCGCGGCCCGGTCGCCAGGGGCGGGCGGGCGTCGCTTGGGAATGCTTGGTGCGGGCGACCGTGGCCTGCGCCTTACCGCCGCGCTTTTGCTGCTGGCCCTGTTTGCCCTGCTGACTGCGCTGGTTGTTCTGAGCATGCTGAGGCTTTTTTGCCACGATCCCTCCCGGTGTTTGTATGCTGCATGTAATTGTAACCAGTCTTTTTGGGACGGCGCTAAAAAGACTGGTGGAGTACATGGGCTGGCGGATCGGCGTGTCGATGCGAGTGCCGTTTGTTTCCAGACTGTGTATCCCCGTGTCGAAGGGGCCGTCTCGCGCGCACGCCATGTTGTCAATGGGTTACAGTATGAACGGCGGCTATGTTTCCGCCAACGCACGAGAGAGTCGTCAACAAGGAGGATGCACGACGATGCAGCGTGCCAAACAGATATCGGAGTCTATTGAGCTGGGCATCATCTTGGCGCTCGCCGGTGGCTTTATGGACGTTTATTCGTACATTGGGCGCGACCATGTTTTCGCCAACGCGCAGACGGGCAACATCTTGCTCGTGGGCGTGAGCATCTCGGAGGGCAATTGGGCACTTGCGGGTCGCTATTTCTTCCCTGTGGTGTCGTTTGCCGTGGGCATTATGCTTGCCGACCTGGTGCATGAGCGGTTTGGCAGCGTGATTCACTGGCGCCAGGTGACGGTGTTTTTTGAAGCCGTTATCTTGCTGGGCGTGAGCTTTATCCCCGGTGGCGGTTACAACCTGCTCGCCAACTGCCTCACCTCGTTTGCCTGCGGCATGCAGGTCGAGAGCTTCCGTAAGATACATGGTCACGGCATCGCCACGACCATGTGCATCGGTAACCTGCGCAATGCGCTGCAAAACGTGGACGACTACATCATCACCCACAAGCGCGGCTTTTTGGAAAACGGCGTGCTGTACTTTGGCGTGATCTTTACCTTTGTGTTTGGCGCCGTGCTGGGCAACTGGTGTATTGAGCGCATGGGTCTGCATGCCATCGTCGTGGCGAGCTTGCTGCTGTTTGTCGCGTTTGCCATCATGTTTATCGACCGCGAGCGCGATTTGCGCTCTCGCTGGAAGCGTGCCTGCGAAGATTGGAAAGACGCCTGCCAAAAATAACGGCAGGATGCGGCAAGGGGCTGGCCCCTTTGTCGCACTGATCAATATTGGGGAGGGGACGGCCATCTCGGCCGCCCCTTTTTTGTTTAGTGATCAGGTGGGGACGATACCAGCTGTTGAAACGCTTTAACAACTTTGACGTTCTCACGCGCTTTTTGTTTCAAAAGCGTTAGGATGGGACATATAGCGCGGGGCGTAATGGATGCCCCGCACACGATGGGAGGCTATCAATGGCTAATCGTTTCGTTCTCAACACCATCTCTTATCATGGTTCCGGCGCCATCAAGGAGATCCCCGGCGAGCTCCAGCGTCGCGGCTACAAGAAGATCTTCGTCTGCTCCGACCCCGATCTGGTTAAGTTTGGCGTTACCGCTAAGGTGACCGACGAGCTCGACGCCGCCGGCATCGCTTGGAGCCTCTACTCCGAGATCAAGCCCAACCCCACTATCCAGAACGTCAAGGACGGCGTCGAGGCCTTCAAGGCCGCCGAGGCTGACGCTATCGTGACCATCGGTGGCGGCTCCTCCATGGACACCGCCAAGGCCATCGGCATCATCATCAACAACCCCGAGTTCGCCGATGTCCGCAGCCTCGAGGGCGTTGCTCCCACTAAGAACCACGCCGTGTTCACCATCGCTGTGCCGACGACCGCCGGTACCGCTGCCGAGGTGACCATCAACTACGTCATCACCGACCCCGAGAAGGTCCGCAAGTTCGTGTGCGTCGACACCAACGACGCCCCCGAGGTCGCCGTCGTCGATCCTGACATGATGGCTTCCATGCCCGCCGGCCTGACCGCTTCCACTGGCATGGACGCTCTGACCCACGCCATCGAGGGCTACACCACCAAGGGTGCCTGGGAGCTCTCCGACATGTTCCACTTTGAGGCTATTAAGCTGATCAGCGAGAACCTGCGTGACTCCGTCGCCGAGGCCAAGTCCGGCCAGCCCGGCTCCGGCCGCGAGGGCATGGCCCTTGGCCAGTATGTCGCCGGCATGGGCTTCTCCAATGTCGGCCTGGGTATCGACCACGCTATGGCTCACACCCTGTCCGCTCACTACGACACCCCGCACGGCGTCGCTTGCGCCATGCTGCTGCCGATTGCCATGGAGTTCAACAAGCCGGTTTGCGCTGAGCGCCTGGCCAAGGTTGCCGTTGCCATGGGTGTTGACACCACGGGCATGAGCACCGACGAGGCTGCCGACGCCGCTATCGCCGCCGTCAAGCAGCTTTCCGCCGACGTGAACATCCCGCACGTCTGCGAGGCCATGAAGGCTGACGAGATCGAGGTCCTGGCCAAGGACGCCATGGCCGACGCCTGCTTCCCGGGTAACCCGCGCGAGGCAACGCTCGACGACGTCATCGAGCTCTTCAAGAAGATCTGCCCGGCTGCCTAACCCAGTTTGGTGGTCCTTCGCCCGTAGGCGTATGGTCTTTTGACTTGCCGCTGGCCCCGCCGTGCTACGCACGGCGGGGCTTTTTGTGCTGCGTCAATGTCCTGAGACGGGCAAAACCAAGGCGTACTGCCCGCTACGGATAGGTGGTGCACTTTCCAGCGTGCATTTTTGGGAGTATTCAGCAAGCTCTTAAAAATGCATAACATTGTGAATGGGCCGAGTGGCCCGCAGGCGCCCATCGACAGCCATTGTGGGCGGGCTATCGATGAGTGGAGGGGGTTGTTACTGAGTTTCTGCTTTGCGACAACCTGCAACACTGTTGTAACCGCTTCATTTTGTCGTTCGTGATGGGGCCGTTGGGGCCCACGGTGCTGAATACTCCGTTTTTTGCACGGTCCAAGGTGGGGCACCCTGAGACGAAGCAAAAAGATGTCTCATTTCTATGCAAATACCGATAGGATTTATGCAAGATTGGGATTGTAAACCGTGCACGTGCACAAAACCGGTGCGGGGACGTCTGGAGGCGGCTCGGCTCCTGGGGCATTGCACGTGCAGAACGGTTAAAATCGGGACTCGGTCTTAGTTTTACTTGGAAGGATGCATATGACTTCTAATATTGATGCTTCTCTAGGGGAGACGCTCTCCTATATCGCAGGACAGCTTAAGACGCTGACTTCTATTGCTTCGCCTACCGGCTATACCCGTGCGGCGACTGATTATCTAATGGAGACCCTGCGCGATATGGGATTTGGCCCCGAGCGTTCCAATAAGGGTAACGTGCTCGTTGAGCTTGGTGGCGAGGGTGAGCCGCTCGTACTGGCGAGCCATGTCGATACCCTGGGCGCCATGGTGCGTTCCATTAAGGACAATGGTCGCCTGCGCCCCACGACGCTCGGCGGGCACCAGTGGTCTACGGCCGATGGAGAGAACTGCACCGTCTACACGCGCGACGGCAATGTCTACACGGGCGTGGTTCTTAACACCGAGCCTTCGGCGCATGTGGCCGATGAGCCGGTCAAGACCATCGAGAAGAACATGGAAATCCTGCTCGACGAGAATGTCGACAGCAAGGACGACGTGCTTGAGCTGGGCATTCAGACTGGTGACATCATCGCCATGGATCCGCGTACCACGGTGACGGAGAGCGGCTACATTAAGAGTCGCTTCTTGGACGACAAGCTGTCGGCGTCGATTCTGCTGGGCTTGGCGCGTGCCGTCGCCGCTGGCGAGGTGACGCTTTCGCGCAAGGTGTCGCTGCTCTTTACCGTGTACGAGGAGGTCGGCCACGGTGGTGCCTTTGTGCCGGCCGACACGCGCGAGATGATCAGCGTGGACATGGGTTGCGTGGGCGACGACCTAGGCTGCACCGAGCGCATGGTTTCGATCTGCGCCAAGGATTCGGGCGGTCCGTACAATTACGACCTGGTGACCACGCTATCCAATATCGCGCGCGAGCTCGAGCTTGATTACGCCATCGACGTGTACCCGCATTACGGCTCGGACGTTGAGGCCACGCTTTCTGCCGGCTACGACATCCGTCACGGTCTGATCGGTCCCGGCGTGTACGCGAGCCACAACTACGAGCGCAGCCACATCGACGGTGTGCGCAACACCTACGAGCTGGTTCGCGCCTACGTTCAGCGCTAGACGCATTTATAGCGCGTGGCAAGTTAAGAGCGTCCTAGCCGGTATAACGTTGCCGGCAGGGGCGCTCTTGTGCGTTGCGGTGAAATAGGGACTGTTTGGCGGTTTTAAACGCTTAAACAGTCCCTATTTCACCGCAATTTATGAAGGGGATGGGGCTACTTAAGTGCGCCGGTCACCGTGCCGCCGCCGAGGACGATGTCGCCGTGGTAGACTACAACGGCCTGGCCGGGGGCGATGGCTCGCTGCGGCTCGTCAAAAGTCAGCAGCATTTGCCCGTCTTCGCCGCGCGTAAGGGTCGCTGCTTGGTCTTTCTGACGGTAACGGTACTTGGCGCCCACGCGAATGCCGCCGGCATCGAGTTCTGCCTCCATGCGGTCGGCAGGGGCGCTCCAGATCCAGTCGTCGGCCGTGAGTGCTGTGGCCGTTAGGTCCTCGGCCTCGCCCAGATGCACGGTGTTGTTGGCGGCATCGACGCCCGTCACATACACGGGATGCGCCATCGCGACGCCCAAGCCCTTGCGCTGGCCGATGGTATAGCGCAACGCGCCGTTATGGCGTCCGACCACGCTGCCGTCGCGCCACACAATGTCGCCCGGTGCAGCGGGATGTCCGCAGCGGCGCTCGATATAGCCCGCGTAGTCACCGTCTGGAATAAAGCAGATGTCCTCGCTTTCGGCCTTCTGGGCGTTGGTAAAGCCTTGCTCGGCGGCTATGCGGCGCACGTCGCGCTCTTTGTCTAGGCCTGCCAGCGGAAAGATCGTGTGCGCCAGGCGCTCCTGCGTAAGCGAATATAAAAAGTAGCTCTGGTCCTTTTTGGGATCTTCGCCGCGATGCAGCTGCCAGGTGCCGTCTACTGTCTGGCTTGTTTTGGCGTAATGACCCGTTGCGATGTAGTCGCAGCCCATGTCCAGCGCCGCACCGAGCAACGCGCCAAACTTTATGTGGCGGTTGCAGATGATGCACGGGTTGGGCGTCAGCCCCTCCTGGTAGGCGTTCACAAAGCGCTCGATAACGCTGTGGTCGAAGGTCTGCTGCAAGTCGAGCACATGGTGGGGTATCCCCAGGCGCTCCTGTCGAGTCTGGCATCGTTTATGTCGACGGCCTTCGCATCGGCGATGTCGCGGTCGACCTTACTCATGCCCGTGGCGGGATCGGGCGCGGGGCAGGTGAGGCGCATGGTGGCGCCGACGCATTCGTAGCCCTGGCTTTTGAGCAGGTACGCGGTCACGCTGGAATCGACGCCGCCGCTCATGGCGACGAGCACGCGCTTGTTGTGCATGGGGAGGTTCTCCTTGGTGGCATGTGGCCAAAAAAGAAAAGCGGCGCGGGAGGCTGGTTCCGCGCCGCAGACATTGTAGCAAGTTCGGGCGTCTCGTGGGACACCCTGATTGGATGGGCTCAGACTGCCGGGAGAGAGGAGACCGGCTCGTCCGTGGGCTCAACCTATGGGCGACAGGCCCTAGTCCTGGAAGAGCGCCGTGGACAGGTAGCGCTCGCCGGTGTCGGCAAGCAGGGCCACGATGGTCTTGCCCTCGTTCTCGGGGCGCTTGGCCAGCTGCAGCGCGGCCCACACGGCGGCGCCGGACGAAATGCCCACGAGCACGCCCTCCTTGTGGCCCACGGCGCGGCCGGTCGCAAAGGCGTCGTCGTTCTCGACGGGGATGATCTCGTCATAGACCTGGGTGTCGAGGACGTCGGGCACAAAACCGGCGCCGATACCCTGGATCTTGTGCGGGCCGGCTTGGCCCTTGGAGAGCACCGGGGAAGTGGCGGGCTCGACGGCGACGACCTTGATTTCGGGGTTCTGCTCCTTAAGGAACTCACCCACGCCGGTCACGGTGCCGCCGGTTCCAACGCCGGCGACGAAGATGTCGACCTCGCCGTCGGTGTCATCCCAGATCTCGGGGCCGGTCGTGGCCTTGTGGATGGCGGGGTTGGCGGGGTTCACAAACTGGCCGGCGATGATGCTGTTTGGCGTCTCCTTCTGCAGTTCCTCGGCCTTGGCGATGGCGCCCTTCATGCCCTTGGAACCGTCGGTGAGCACGAGCTGTGCGCCATATGCCTGCATAAGCTTGCGGCGTTCGACGGACATAGTCTCGGGCATGGTGATGATCACCTTGTAGCCGCGAGCCGCCGCCACCGAGGCGATGCCGACGCCGGTGTTGCCACTCGTGGGCTCGATGATGGTGTAGTCGCCGCCGCGCACGAGCTTGCCGGCCTTCTCGGCCTCGTCGATCATGTTCTTGGCGACGCGGTCTTTGACGGAGCCGGCGGGGTTGAAGTATTCCAGCTTGACGAGCACGCGGGCCTTGAGGTCCTCATCGGCCTCAAAGTGAGTGAGCTCCAGAAGCGGAGTGTGGCCGATAAGCTGATCGATGGACGTGTAAACATTGCTCATGGTGAACCTCCAAAGTGTTCAAATGACTGGATACCGTGTGGTTTTACGGTGTGTGTAGCAGCGAAACCCACAAACATTATGGGTTGTTCGTTTTGCTGTTGGCAAGCATAGTAGACAGTAAAGCCTAGTAACGCAATAGGAAATAGAAGATTATTACGAGTCGATTAACCATCTTGACCGGAACGGGTATTTTCAAAACCAATATTTCGGCTAGAATTTCTACGGACTAAATGACCGAAAGGCAGCACTATACATGTTGGTTTCTACTAAGGGCAGATATGCCCTGCGCGTTATGGTCGATCTGGCCGAGCACCAGGCAGCCGGTCGCATCCCGCTCAAAGAGATCGCGGCGCGACAGGGGATTTCCGAGAAATATCTCGAGAACATTTTGGCTACGCTCGTGCGCGCCAACATGCTCTCGGGCATGCGCGGCAAGGGCGGCGGCTATGTGCTCACGCGCCCGCCCGAGCAATACACGGTGGGCGAGATCTTGCGCCTGACCGAGGGCAGTCTGGCGCCGGTCGCCTGCCTGGATGGCGACTGCAAGGGCTGCTCGCGTTCGGATGAGTGCCCCACGCTCGACGTGTGGAAGAACCTGGACAAGCTCATCAACGACTACCTCGACGGTGTGACGCTCGATCAACTTGTCGCTCCCAACCATGGCTACGACTACGTCATCTAACCCACACCTGCATTTGGGGACGGGGCGGAAATGGTAGATTTTCTCGCCCTTTGAGACTTGGCAAATAAGAAGGCCGCCCATTTTTGCGATGGGCGGCCTTCGTTTTGGGCTGTTGAGACGGACACGGCCGGAATGGCCGTTTTAGTCCTCGGCGATGCTGTCGAGGATGCTGCGCGTGATGGACACCAGGATGCTGCCCATAAAGGCCGATCCAAAGCTGGCAATGGAAATACCCGCTCCCAGCAGATTGACCGACAGATAGCTGGCCAGCTCGAGCATAAAGCTGTTGACTACGAGCTGAAAAATACCAAGCGTGATAATAGTGAGCGGCAGCGAGATAACCGTCAGGAACGGCTTGACGAGCGAGTCGACGATGTTGAGGAACAGTCCCACGAAGGCAAAGCAGGCCCAGGCGTCGGCCATGCCGAAGGGCTGGATGCCGGGGACGAGGAACGTTGCGATCGCGATGGCGATTGAGGTCAAAAGCCAGTTGAGCAAAAAGCGCATGGTGGAGATCCTTTCTTGCGCAAGACGTGGCAAAGAGGCGTGAGAGGCGCATGCCTTTGCAACTCGGATAGTTGCGCGGGCACGGTCCTGTTTGGGCGCCCATTGTCTCAGATATTCGTGGAGCTTGCGTGCGCATTCGGTTTCAAACCGGCGTTCGTCCTAAAAAACGCGCCGCTGGCAGAGAGTCTTGTCGCTTTAGTTTGGTGGTGTGCTAAACTGCTACGGGCAAAAGCCACAGGCGTTGCCCTATTGCATAGAACGGGCGAACGATGCCCGATGTCAGTATCAACTTCGATGCCTTTTGGCGGGTTTGGCGGTGATCGATGAATATCGAGAACATGTTTGACAAGCCTGATGTCAAGCAGCTGGTCCACGCATTTAGCCTTTTGGACGACGAGAAAGATATCCAAGCGTTTTTGACCGATATCTGCACGCCGCGTGAGATTTGCGATCTATCGCAGCGTCTGCAGGTCGCGCGTTACCTGGACGAGGGCGAGCCCTATGTCGAGGTTCAGGCGCGTACCGGCGCTTCGTCCACCACGGTGAGCCGTGTGTCCAAGGCGCTCAACGGCGAGTACGGTGGCTACCGCAAGATCCTCATTAAGCTGGAGGATGGCGAGTAGGCCGCGGCAAAACCAATTGTTCAAAACCGCTCCTCCGGGGGCGGTTTTTTGATCCCTTGGGGACGGAGGAAAACGGATCACCGGGTTAGACTGACCCCCTCGATGATCCGTTTTCCTCCGTCCCCAAGGGATCAAATCTGTTGGCGTGGGGCAAATCTGTCCGCTTGGGCGGGTAGGATGGATGCATTGATTATTGCGAACAGTTTGAGCGGAGGACCATGCCTGTTCGAATCTATACCACCAATGCCGGCACGGATTTGAGCGATGCCGAGTCGGCGTTGCTTGCCGACCTTATTGCCCGCCACGGGCGTGCCGTGTTGCTGGCACCTACGTTTGCCGAGCTCGACCTGTGCCGTCATGATGCGGCGGAAGCCGGCGTTTCGCTGGGTATCGACTACAAGACGCCTACATCGTGGCTTCGCTCGCTTTGGGAGCTTTTGGGCGACGGGCGCGGTTTCGTCGACAACCTGCAGCGCCAGATGCTGTTCTCGGACATGGTCACGCGTCTCGACGATGCCGACCTGCAGCCGCTTTCGCGCAGCCAGGGCACGGTGCGTATGCTTGCGCGCATGGCCCGCGATGTGCTGCCGGGTGTGGCGGGGACGACGGCCGAGCGATGCCGTGGCAACAATTGCCAGCCTGAGCCAAAAAGCGATGCCGAGGCTCGTGTGTTCGAGCTTTTGCGTGCCTACGCGGGCGGTTTGGACCGTCGAGATATGGTCGAGCCCTGCGAGGCAGCTGACATTATAGCCGGTGCCCTGGCCGATAACCTGCCGGCGTGCGCCCGCGCCGTATGCGTGCGCGGTGTCACGTCGTTTACGCACGGCCTGCTCGAGCTGCTGTCTGCCGTGGCGAACAATGGGGGAGAGGTCGTCGTGCTGCTTGCCCGCGAGCAGGCGGCGATGCGCGAGGAGCTTGCCACGGCATTTGATGCCCGCGGTGTGCTGTTTGAGATCGCGCCGCTGGGGGAGGATGCCGTCGCGTCTGATGTCGCTTGCGGGACCGCCGCTCAGCCTGCCTTTATTGAGGTCGCCGGCCCCCATGCCCGTGCTCATGTCTATGCGGACGCCATCGATAAGTTGGTGAAAACGCACAAGGAGTCCAAGGCCGATAAAGCTACTGCAACGCCCGCCGACCCCGTGCGCGTGCTCGTTGTTTCTGCCCGGGCACCCCAGCTGTTCGGTGAGCTCGCCTCTCGTCTGGCGGCCCGTCATATTGCTGCCGAGACAGTTGAGTTCACGGTGTTTTCCCAATCCATTGCGGGCAGGCAGTTTGCGGCACTCGCCGGCCTGATCGAGCGTATGAAGGCCGCCGATGAGGGTGCGGCGTCAAAGACCGAGTGGTGGCCCGCGCCGGAGCTTACCGACTGGATCTGCAGTCCGCTTTCGGGCGCTGATACCGTCAATGCCCGTACCTTCGATAAGAATATGCGTCTCTCGCGCAGCAAGACTACCGCGGGCGTTAAGAGCCTGCTGCAGAGCGTTCAGGGCCAGGTGAGGGGTGCGCGCAAGGCGGCGAGCGACGAAAACTGGTTTAAGAACGTACCGTGTGTGGTCTCGGACGTGTTCCAGGCGCTGTGGCGTGACAAGCCCGTGACGGCGCTCAAGGCCATGCTTGCCGTTGCCGAGGCGTTGCCCGATCGCTTGCTGGGCAGCTTGGATGGCCAAGCCCGTCGCCAGGCGGAGGTGGCCCTGCTGCGCCACGCCATCGACATCCTTATGAATGGCGCCCGTGCGCTCGACGTGTCGCAGGCCGCGACCGTGCCCGTGCTCGACGGCATTCGCACCAAGGTGGACAAGCGTAGCGCCGCCTACGATTACGAGACCCATGAGGTTGACCGTGCGCCACGTGCTCAGGTGCGCTTTGCGTCGCTTGCCGATGCGGCAGCCCTGCGCCCCGACAGCTACGATGCCGTGCTGTTTGCCGATGTCGATCTGGACAGCTACCCACTCTCGCACGAGGAGGGGCCGCTGGCCACGCTGGCGGCGAGCCTTGGTCGCGAGGGCGTGACGCTTGAGCCCGCGGCCCTGCTGCGCGTGCGCTTTGGCCACGCGATGCAGGCGGCACGCGGCCCGGTTGCGCTTGCCCGCGTGACGCACGATCGCCAGGCGCGCGAGTGCTATCCAGCTGCCGTGTGGACCGAGTTGCGGGCGCATGCCGAGGCCGCTGACACTGCTAAGGCCGCAGACGACGCTAAGGCCACTGACACCGACAAGGCCGCTGACGACGCTAAGGCCACTGGCAACGCTAAGGTCGCTGGCGCCGACAAGGCGACGTGCGTGGGTGAGGGCGATATCGTAAGGGACTTCGATCCCGCGGCAGGCGAAGGTCTCAAGCGCGAGCGCGTGACCTGTGAAGCCCCTCAGCATCTGAGTGCCGAGGCCGTGCCGTATTTGGTCCTGCGCCGTCGCGATGGCGAGGGCGAGGACGCGCCGCTCGTGCCGCGCCTGACGTCCGCCTCGCAGATCGAGGCCTATTCTACCTGCCCGCTGTGCTGGTTCGTATCGTATCGCGTCAAGCCCCAGTCCATCGATGCGGGCTTTGGCAACATGGAGAAGGGTAACTTTGTCCATGACGTGCTGGAGCACTTGCATGCACGTCTTCCGCAGGAGGGCATGGAGCGCGTGACGCCCATGAATCTGCCGCGCGCGAAGGAGCTGCTGCACGAGGTCTTTGCCGAGACCCTGGCCGAGCACGCCGGCAAGCGCGGTACCGAGGGCCCGCTGGTGCCGCTCTCTCCAGTGGAGGAGCGCCAGGCGGCCGAGATCTTGCCGCAACTGGAGGGCGTGCTCGCCTACGAGTCCGAGGCGCTCGCGCCCTTCGCGCCGCGCTACCTGGAGTTTGCGTTCAACGAGCTCCAGGTCGAGTATGCCGGCTGGCCGCTCGGCGGGCGCATCGACCGCGTGGATGTGGACGCCGAGAACCGCGCTGTGGTGATTGACTACAAGCATCGTTCGGGTGTCGAGGAGTTTAAGCTCGCCGACCCCACGGTGCGCGACGAGGAGTCGGGCGAGGCCCCCATCGATGATCCGCGCTGGCTGCCGCCCCATACCCAGACACTCATCTACGCGCAGGCCATGCGTCGGGCACTGGGCCTAGATACCCGCGCAGCGCTCTATTTTTCGACCAAGGGCGGCAAGCCCGCACTGCGAGGTGCGTCGAGCGCCGAGTTGCTCGAGGAAGAGCGCGGCGACGGTCGCATCCCGGGCCTTAAGAAGGGCTTTCCCGGCGAGGGCGGCAACATGGACTTCGATGCGCTGCTCGACCGCGTGGAGGCCGGCATCGCCGAGCGCTTGCGCGAACTCGAGGCGGGCAACGTCGCCGCTGTCGACCCGACGTCGGCACAGGCCGCGCATGCGCGCTGCTCGTATAACCACGAAGGAACGTTTGTAAGGAGGGACGTGTAGACCATGGATCTTTCGACTTTGATGCCGCAACAGCTGCAAGTCGTCAAAACGCTCGACCGCCCGCTGTTTGTCTCGGCGGGTGCCGGCTCGGGCAAGACCTTTACCCTCACGCGCCGCATCGTCTACGCGCTCTCGCCCGAATCCGGTCCGTTTGTCGAGCATCTGGACCAGGTGCTCGCCATTACCTTTACCAAAGACGCCGCGGCCGAGATTCGCGACCGTGTGCGCCGTGCGCTTATCGAAGAGGGCATGGACGAGGAAGCACTGACCGTCGACGACGCGTGGATCTCGACCATTCACGGCATGTGCTCGCGTATCCTGCGCGCGCACGCGCTGGAGCTGGGTATCGATCCCGAGTTCACGGTGCTTACCGATACCGATGAGCTTATGGATCAGGCTGTCGAGCATGTGCTGGGGCGCGCGACAGCGCCCGATGCCGCGCCCGAGCTCGCCGCCTCGCTTAAGGCCCTCTACGCTTGGTATCCCATGGCGGGTGAGGGCGGGCCGTTTGGCGCCGGTACCACCATCAAAGGCCTGGTGCGCGACCTGTTGGAGCTATCGAGCCAGCTGCCGGGCGGCATGGACGACGTGTGCGTGGCGCGCGGCCAAGCCGACACCTCGGCGCTTGCCGATGCCTATCGTGCGGCGCTGGGCGCAAGCAAGGCCACGACCGAGAAAGCGCAGGTGGCACTCGACGCCATCGACGCGTTTGAGGCGAGCGGCAAAACCATGGAGGATGCGGCGCGACTCATGATGTCGTGCGGCATGCCTCGGGCGAGCAAGGCATTTCCTAAGGAGCAGGTGGAGCTACTCAAGGCCGAGGCAGCCGATGCGTTTATCAATATCGTGCTTGCCTGCGGCGGTCCGGCACTTGATGCGCTGGTGGGGCTTGCCCGTGCCGTAGAGGCGGAGTACCGTGCGCTCAAGGCTGACCAGTCCGCACTCGACAATAACGATCTGTTGCGCATGGCATACGAGGCACTGCGCGATTATCCCGCCATCCGAGCCGCCTACGAGGGTCGCTTTAAGATGGTCATGATCGATGAGTTCCAAGATACCGACCAGATGCAGGTCGATTTGATTCGCTATCTGACGGGTGCGGGGGAGCGCGCGCTGTGCACCGTGGGCGATGCACAGCAGTCGATCTACCGCTTCCGTGGCGCTGAGGTTGAGGTGTTTCGCCGCCAGGAGCGCAAGGTGGGTTTGACGGCGGCGCCCGATGTGGCTGCCGCGACCGATGCCCCCGCCGGCGAGCTCGTCAAACTCGTGCGCAACTTCCGCAGCCACGACGAGGTGCTGCGCTACGTAGCACGCGTCTTTGACGGCGACACCGGTGGTTTGATGCAGGGGTTCTTAGATCTTGAACCGAGCGACAAACGCAAAGACAAGCTCAAGGCAAAGGCTTCGCGCCGCCAGGCGCTGTTCGTTGCCGGTGGCAGCACGCAGGAGCGAACGCAGGCGAAAGCTCGTGCGATTGCGGAGCGGTTCCAAGCGCTCGTCGAAGCGGGGCAGCCCCAGGGCGATATGGTGTTGCTGCTGGGCCGCATGACCAATGCCGATGTCTATGCGCAGGCCTTCCGCGACCAGGGGCTCGACTGCGTGATCGCGGGCGGCTCGGTCTTTGCCCAGGCAGCCGAGGTGCAGACGGTGCGTGCCCTGGTCTGCGCGCTTGCCAATCCGGCCGATACGGCGCAGGGTTTTATGCCACTGCTGGCCTCGCCGATGTTTGCACTCGGCGCCCAGGAGTTCCTGGCGCTGGCGACCAAGCTCGACGAGCAGACGGGCGAGACGTCGCGTCGCAACATCGATGCGGGTATCATGAGCGATTCCGATGTGCCGGGCTTGCAGGGCTTGCCACTCGTAACGCGCGCCCGCGAGGTGCTGCGCTACGCGCTTCGTCGCGTGGGGCGCGATTCGTTCGCCGCTATCGCGCGCGATGTGGTCAATGCCTCCGGCTGGTTCGTGCGCTTGGCGCAGCGCGGCCCCGAGGGGAAGGCCATTGCCGCCAACGTGCTCAAGGCGCTTGACGCCGTGGCCGAGGCAGAGACCGAGCTCGGCAATTCTCCGCGCTCCATCGCGCTCGCCTTCGACCGCTTCTTGGCGGGCAAGGAAGCCCCGGGTGCCCTCAACGAGGAGGGCGACGGCGCGGTGCGCATCATGACCGTGCATGCGTCCAAGGGTCTGGAGTATCCGGTCGTAGCGGTTGCCGAGTGTTTTGGCGTGCGCAAATCGTCCGGTGCGGCACAGATGGGTCGCGTCGAGGGCGGAGCGCAGGTCGTGGCACTGCCGGCACGCTTCGATGGCGTTAAGCTCGCCGACGGTACCTTCGTGAAGGGCGATGATGTCAAAAAGCAGTTTGAACATGCGTTTAAGGGCAAGGGCACGTCGCTGTGGTTGCCGCCAGAGCTCATGGAGGACGTCTGTGCGACGGGTTCTCCCGCCGAGGCATTTGCTCGCCTGCGCAACGACGACCTGCAGCTTTCGCTCGAGGAGCGGGCTCGTCTGCTCTATGTCGCCATGACGCGTGCGGGCGAGCTGGTCATTCTGGCAATGGATGCCGGCGTGAGCCGCGGCAAGGTGACGGCGCCGACCTTCGATGTCGAGACCGATCTGACCTACGACGTGCTGAGCCGCATCCTGCCGACCGACAGTCTGGACATGCCGCAGCTCGATAGCGACCGTTTGGTGTTCGACAACTCCAAGCCGGGCGACTACGAGCTCATCTCGCTGGCGGACTTTACGTTTGGCGAGCAGGCGTTTGAGGCTAACGCTTCGCTGGATGCCGAGGGCAGGCTTGTTCGCGGCGATGTCGATACAGATACTGCCGACGATTTGGCCAGTACAATCGTCCCCGGTCCTGCCGACCCCGAGCCCGATGCGTTTGAGCTTGTGTATCCCCAGGCGGTGGGCGTGCGCATGGGCACCTGTCCGTTCCCGGCGCGTGACTCGTATAGCTACTCGTCAATCGCGGCGGCGCTCCATGCCG